>JBLIIN010000037.1:0-10996 GCA_047635075.1 Methylophagaceae bacterium
CTTGACCAATTCTTTGTAATCATTGGTACATTTTCTGTTTTTTGGTTGTCGTTAATCGTTTATGGCTTGCTGAACTCTTAGCTCCACACATTGAAATTAACTCAGAAAACTAAGTTAATTTTAAAATTTATACTGAGAAGCTGTTTAATCTGTGTGTCTTAATATTAAAAATCCCCGCTGTCATTACCCACTTTCGTCCACCGACGGAAGCTCAGCACTGTGTCACTGATTATTACTTAGACAAACATAACTACTTCTTTTATCCATCCATTTTAATTAGATATAACTAGGGGTAATTTAATGAGCTATCAATATATTCGCTTTTTTGCTGATATTAGTATCGATGATATCGATACTGTTGGTGGTAAGAACGCTTCGTTAGGTGAGATGTACTGCGAATTAAGCAGTAAGGGAGTCAATATTCCGAACGGGTTTGCAACGACTGCAGATGCCTATCGTTATTTCCTCAAACATAATGATCTCGAAGGTAAAATAACAGAAGCCTTGTCCACATTAGATGTCGAAGACACAAAAGCTTTGGCAAAAACTGGCGAATATATACGCTCATTGATTGTCAAAGGCACCATGCCGCAAGATATCGTTGATGAAATAGGCCTCGCATACAAACAATTAGAAGCGGAATATGGCGATAATGTTGACGTTGCCGTCCGCAGTTCAGCAACGGCTGAAGATTTACCTGATGCCTCTTTCGCGGGGCAACAAGAATCTCATCTAAACATAACAGGGACTGCTGCACTCCTTAACAGCTGCCGCCAGATTTTTGCTTCGCTCTTCACCAATCGTGCTATTTCATATCGTGTTCATCAAGGTTTTGACCACATGAGCGTTGCGCTAGCTATTGCAGTTCAAAAAATGGTGCGATCAGATAAAGCAGCAGCTGGAGTTATGTTTACCATTGATACTGAAAGTGGCTTCCGTGACATCGTGTTTATCACAGGTGCTTGGGGCTTAGGCGAAAATGTCGTTCAAGGTGCCGTTAACCCCGATGAATTCTATGTTTTTAAGCCAACGTTAGGTACAAAATACCTCCCGATCATTAAACATCAGCTCGGCAGTAAACAACTGAAAATGGTTTATTCTAAAAGCCAATCTGGTTCAACAGGCGCCGTTAAGAACACGAAAGTATCCGCTGAGATGCAAGCTCAATACTGTATCAGTGATGATGAGGTACTAAGCTTAGCTAAAGCTGCAGTGATCATTGAAAAGCACTACTCTAAAAAAGCTGGCCGCCCAATGCCAATGGATATTGAATGGGCAAAAGATGGTGACAGTGGCGAATTATTTATTGTACAAGCCCGGCCGGAAACAGTTGAATCAACTAAATCACTTCAAGCACTTGAGCATCATATTCTTGAAGCAAAAGGCAACATCATTATCGAGGGTAAGAGTGTTGGTAGTAAAATTGCCAGTGGTAAAGCTCGCGTTATAATGAAAACAAGTCAAATGGCTGATCTAAAACCGGGAGAAATCTTAGTCACAGATATTACTGATCCTGATTGGGAACCGGTCATGAAGATCGCAGGCGCGATTGTCACTAACCGTGGCGGCCGTACCTGTCATGCTGCCATTATTGCCCGTGAACTGGGTATTGCCGCAATTGTGAGCACCAATAAAGCAACAGATGTTATCAGAACCGGAGATATTGTTACGGTCAGTTGTGCAGGAGGAGATACTGGAATAGTGTATCAAGGGAAATTACCCCATCACATTGAAAAAATTGATATCACCACTATTCCTGTGCCAAAAAACACCGGTATTATGCTCAACCTTGCTAATCCAGAAATTGCATTTAAGACCAGTAATATGCCCAACTCTGGTGTTGGATTAGCACGGATGGAATTTATCATCAATAACAGCATTGGGGTTCATCCAAATGCTTTGATTGAATTTGATAACCTACCTGAAAATGTTAAGGCTCAGATTAGACCTCGCATGTCAGGTTACCCCAACCCTATATCATTTTATGTCCATAAACTAGCTGAAGGCATTGCAACTATAGCCTCGGCCTTCTACCCAAAACCTGTCATTGTTCGTTTGAGTGACTTCAAGTCTAACGAATATGCCAACTTAATTGGAGGCAGTCTATACGAACCAACAGAAGAAAACCCCATGCTCGGTTTCCGTGGTGCAACACGATATTTAAGTGAGGGCTTTAGCGAAGCATTTGCTCTTGAGTGTAATGCCTTACGAATTGCTCGAACCACGATGGGTTTAGATAATGTCACGGTCATGATTCCTTTTGCCCGTACTGTTGAGGAAACGAAAAAAGTCATCGAACTAATGGCAACACATGGTTTAGTCCGTGGTAAACGTGGTCTTAAGATTTACCTGATGTGTGAAATCCCGGCTAATGTTATCTTAGCGGACCAATTTCTTGAGTTGGTGGATGGTTTCTCTATCGGTTCTAATGATTTAACCCAGCTAACATTAGGAGCTGATCGTGATTCCAGCTTATTGGGCCATTATGATGAACGAAATGAAGCCGTTCTCAAGATGCTTGAAATAGCAATTGCAGCGTGTAGAAAAGCAGGAAAATATGTTGGTATTTGTGGACAAGCACCCTCAGATTTCCCAGAAATCACTAAGTTCTTAGTTGAACAAGGCGTTAGTACAATTTCTGTTAATCCTGATAGTGTCGTTGAGATGGCACATGTTGTTGCTGACATGGAAAGCAAAATGTCTTAATCAACACCTCAACTTTAATCATCAAAAAAGTCATGATGTTTACATCATGGCTTTTTTGTTAGTCATTACCTAACTTATAAAAAATTTATAAAAAAAGGTAAACCCATCACTGTTCGCTCAAACATCAGCAGATGCGACACATCGAATGACAAGCAATGATATTATTAATCATTAAGTTGTAAGCTCTTAATATAGCGTAAATGAGATCCAAGAGAGGAGTATGAGTACTCTGCCTTTGTAGCTATGAAACATAACAAGTCTCGCTAATTCAAAGACCTCGTTTTTTGTGCGAGCTGATGACGTAGGCTAACTTAGCTAGCTATAACTGATTCGACGGGATGCTTTAGCCATTATGTCCACCGGCATAATCCAAAACCTCGCTCAGATTCACTTTTATAAACTATCCAACAACAACTTAACTAGCCTACACTATCATCAAGATCCCCTATAGGGCTTGAACAAGCCAATTGTCATTGCCTTTATTCCTGGTGGTTTATTATTTTTTTTGTCCCACAAAAAAGCCGAGAGGAATCAGATTCACCTCGGCTTTTCAATAAACTACTGAACTTGCAAGCTAGATGTGACTAAGCCGCTAGTTTAGATTTTTTGCGTAAGCCCAAAAAGCCTAGTAATGCAGGAGCAAATAAGAACAAGGCAGCTGGAACGGGTACTTCAGACACTGTGACAACACGAATCCAATCACCTGGCTCTGTAACGTACATTGCTAAATCTAGCGTTGCACCTGATACAAGATAGCCATCTTGAGTCCCGTTGATATTGTTTTGCTCTAAACCCAATGCGTTAAATGGACCAACACTACCAGCTGTGAAGTAATCAGCGAAGGCCGCTAATTGGTTATTAGAGTTCATCAACAAAGTACCCGACGTGTTTGACATAACACCTAATATATCGCCGCTAAATGTCCAGAGGTTTTTGTCATATCCTTGCGTACCGCCATCTGTATTTAAGAAAATAAGGTGACTATCAACTCTTGTCCCAGCAGCGATGTTTGTGCTGCCGTCAATAGAAACAGCTGAGCTAAGGACTACGCCTTGTTGCTCATTAAAACCTTCTTGGAAAGTGTTTGTACGACCGTCTTCTTGGACGCTGACAGCGTTAATAACCACACCATTGCCACCAGAGACACTGACGATAGCCGCTTGTGCTTGAGCAGACAACAATAATGCTGATGCTAATAAAATAATTTTTTTCATGTCATTTTCCTTTACTGAAAATGCAACCCAGCTGTCTTTAGACTCAATTTAAAGACCTGTGGCTTTCCGTACTTGGCTCACACCAAACTTGGCTTATATTGTTACGTTAATTTAAAACACTTAATGGAGCGCAACTTCTACCATAAGACTTTACGATACTGAACTGGAGATATGATTACAATTGTACTTTAGTACTATTTGGTTTTTCTATGGCCTTTTTCACTCTGCAAGTTGCTCTATTTTTAAGTCAAACCCCAATGAGTCATTGGCCTTTTCACCATTTATTAATAGTTGAAAGTGATGTCTACCTTGATGATAGCGTCGGGTTGTTATCAGTTTAAAACTGTGTCTTTTCTCCAGAACTAGCTGTTCATGGGGCTGTAGAGTTATGTTTTTCCATTTGAAGACCTTGGTTTTACGCTTCCCCATTGCTCTAACATAATCGATGCCATAGTCCACCACCACTTTTTGAAGTTCATTACCGGTTGATTGTAAGCAAAGCCTGATTATAATCTCATCTCCAACAACCACAGAGCTCGATAAGATTTTGAGTTGCTTTATTTTTATTGATGGCTTCTTGGTATAGCCCAATAGTGGAAAAACTTGTGGGTGCCCTTTTTTAACTAGTGTTCTCAAACCATGCTTTATTAACCATTGCCGATCTTTGGATGTATTCTCTAGCCATTTTTCGCAATGTATGATTACTTTATCTCCATGATCCTTACTAATATCATTCAGATTATTTGCAACTGATCGCCTAACGTAAAGACTCGGGTCATCTTTTAGTTTTTCTATAATCGGAAAAATAGCATCAGGATTGTCTATCCACTTTTTTAATTGTTTCCCCCAAGGTAAGCGCGGTCTAGATCCTTCGGATGCTAAACGACGTACATGCTCATTCTTGTCCTCCGCCCAAACCAATAAGGTTGAGTGGGTGATTGCCTCATGGTGCTCAATAAAAGCTCTAACAGCAAACTCAGCGCTAAATAACGGTGTTAAATGCTTTAATACCCTCAGGGAAAGCTGGGGATGGCCTAATCCATAGACGCTGGCGTAGTCCACTAATGGCCAGGCGGTAAAGTCACCCCATTGTGCTTTACGCTCTTGGGTGAACACTATCCTCAATAAGCAGGCTGCGGCCTGCTCGAATTCATTTGGTAAAAAGTCTGCCATGAGAGCAATCAGAAAATGGACCCTTTGCTTTAACGCTAAGGTTTCTAGTCCTTTATTTGCACGAACAATAAAAGCATCTCTGTCAACGTTGTCTACGATAGTTGACAGTACATCAGCTAAGTCAGTAATGGCTTGCTCACCTAACTGGTCCTTCATCAACACTGCCGTCACGGTCTCAAGTTAAACCTTGTCAAAAACGGCAATTGATTCCACATGTTTGGTATGAGGAAACATATCCATGATACCTGCCGATACTAAGGTATAGCCCAGTTGATTGACCAGTTCCCCAGCATCTCTAGCCAAAGTTGCTGGGTTACAAGATACATACACAATACGTTCAGCTCCTAACTCTGCTAATTGAGGCAAGACTTCAAAGGCACCACTTCGGGGCGGATCTAACACTATTTTATTAAAGCCTGCTTTTGCCCAGTCATATTCTTTTAAAGTGGTTGTCGTTAAGTCAGCTTGCTCAAAAATGGCGTTATCTAAATTGTTTAAGGACGCATTGCTTTGTGCATGTCTGACTAAGGCTGCATCTCCCTCAACACCGACGACCTGACCTGCTCGTTTGGCCATCGGCAAGCTAAAGTTACCCAATCCACAAAACAAATCTAATATACGATCTTGCTCAGACACATTTAATAATGTGATGGCTTTTTGAATCATTTTTTGATTAATACCCGCATTCACTTGGGTAAAGTCGTTAGGCTCAAAGTGCATTGTTAAACCCGGCTCAGGTTCATAACTTAATTGTGGCGATATTGGCCAAATAGCTGTCACCGTATCAGGCCCTCCAGACTGTAAGTAAATCCAAAAATCATTTTGTTGGCCAAACTCAAT
This sequence comes from Methylophagaceae bacterium, assembly GCA_047635075.1. Taxonomy (GTDB): domain Bacteria; phylum Pseudomonadota; class Gammaproteobacteria; order Nitrosococcales; family Methylophagaceae. Next base: position 5,934 of record JBLIIN010000037.1, read on the forward strand.
TAAAACTTGCTGGTCTAGATCAGATAAGGCGTCTAAGTTACGGAATACTAGAGCAACATGTTCATCATCCATTGCCACTTCAATTTGAGCAATTCGGTTATACCCTTCTAAACCCGCTATCATCTCTCCTAGATCAACAAGCCGACTGCCGACTCTTGGATCAAGCACTTCACACTGTTCTAATAGTGCCAAATAAGGGGTGCCTTTTTCTCTAAATCCAACTAAAACACGCTCCTTTTTCGGCACATGTTTAACCCCTAACCTTGCTTTACGACGGTACCCTAACAACTGACCTTTTAATGGCTCTAACCATTCCTGTGGGGTGACATGACCAAAATGACTCATTTGCTCTATTAATGTATTTTGTTTTAAAGTCAGCTGCGCTTCGGGTGACATATGCATCAAACTACAACCACCACACACACCGAAATGTTGGCATTTTGCTTCGACACGGTCTACAGAGGGGTTTGCGACTTCAATAGTTTTCCCTTCATCAAACTTACTGTGTGTCTTAGTATAGAGAAACTGAACAGTTTCTCCGACTAATGCGCCATCGATAAAGACTGTTTTACCATCAATTCTCGCGACACCACGTCCATCGTGTGATAACGATTCAATAGTTGCTTGCATAGGATCCTGTGGTATTTTACGTCGACGGTTTCGTCTTGCCATATGTTGCATACTCTTCAATTGAACTAAAACAAAAAAAAGCGATCGTACACCATCACTGGTTTGCTGGGTTAATTTGTTTATACTACGAAAAAATTACTTTTTCTACTACAAACACTTTGTCTAATCCCACTTGCAGCTCGTACCCAGATTGTTATTGCCTGTCATCTAGACCCAGCTCACTCGTAACGGTTAAATTATCAATCACGGCCCCTATTGTAAAAGTGCGTATCCAATGCTGACATATCGATGCTAAGGCTGTTTTTTTCAATGTTAAGATCTATGCTTGCCATTGCCCGCGTTCATATTGTCGTTGAAAATTAAAAGCACTGTCTGGCGCCGCACCTTCGGCAACAAACTAACCTGACTCGTCGTGCAATCCTAACTTGCTGGATACTTCCGCTCGACTTAAGCTTTAAACCTACTTTCTGGTCCTGTTACGTACTGTGCAAAAATGTTTGCTGATTTTGGTTAGGTAATCTAGGAGAGTCTCAGTAAACTGTTTAATCTCTCATTGACTTTCATCAGCGCTAAAATACTACGAGTCAACATCTAGTAATAATGTTGAGGCTATTAAACCTGTAATCACAATAGAGAAGTGCTGGTGACGCATACTCGTCTCAACATTAAAAGCAATTACTTGATGACCAAGTCCTTTTTGCATGAAACTTAATTGCTCTTTTGGGCAATGTATTTTTTCTATATGGGGATTTGTAGCTCAACACACTTTAGCTTGAGTTCCGTTAGCTTGTTGAGTGGTACTGGCAATCCGACATTGTTGGCTGTCACAGTGAAAGCTAACGCTCGATGCGTATGGTATGTATTTAGTATCAGGTTCGCGAACTTTAATGACTCTCCCAGTTATGAACTGCTTTGCCCATCCCCGATTGTTGGTTGTGGTTATGCCATTTTCCATGCTAATGAAGACATCAAACGGCACAAAAGAAAAAGCGATACCCTGGGTTGACATATTTTTAAGCGGGGAAAATACCTGTCGATAAATAGCGATCGCCTCGGTCGCAGATAATGGCCACTATGACACTGTCCATTACTTGCTCAGATAATCGTAAAGCTGCTGCCACGTTGCCCCCAGATGAGACCCCACAAAAGATACCTTCTTTAACCGCTAGTTGCCGCATAGTTTCTTCAGCAACAGATTGATCTATATCCATTATTACGTCAATACGGTCTGGCTCATAGATAGTCGGGAGATAGGCCTTTGGCCATCGACGAATGCCAGGAATAGCACTCCCTTCCGTCGGTTGCACTCCCACTATCTTAACCGCTTTATTTTGTTCTTTTAAGTAGCGTGATACACCCATAATCGTGCCGGTCGTTCCCATCGCGCTAATAAAATGCGTCACACTATGTTTGGTATCACGCCATATTTCTGGTCCAGTCGTTTCATAATGCGCTAGTGGATTATCTAAATTACCGAATTGATTCAGCACCGTTCCTTGTCCTTCGGCTGCCATTTTTAAGGCTAAGTCACGCGATGACTCCATCGAGACTGTTAAAATAATTTTTGCACCATAAGCTTTCATCGAAGCTCTGCGTTCAACACTCATATTTTCAGGCATGATAAGCACCATCTTGTAGCCCAAAATAGCCGCCATCATAGCGAGTGCAATGCCTGTGTTACCACTGGTGGCCTCGATTAGCGTGTCACCCGGTGCAATATCACCTCTTTCTTGCGCCCGTTTTATCATACTCATAACGGGCCGGTCTTTGACTGAACCTGCAGGATTGTCACCTTCGAGTTTGACTAAGATAATATTGCTTGTTTTACCCGGCAGACGTTGTAATTTGACCAGCGGCGTATTGCCAATACAAGCATCAATCGTTCGATAATTTGTCATGCGTTCTGCTCCAGAACAACATGGGCAATGGCATAATATTTTTCATCACTTAAACTCAGGAAATAATTGCCAATATTTAGTTCAGATAATAAGGTATTCGCCCGCTCAGTAAGGTGTAATTCAGGTCGGCCCAATCCGTTATTTTTAACCGTAATATGACGTAAACTGAGTCCTTCTCTAAAGCCTGTTCCAAAGGCCTTTGCCGTTGCTTCTTTGGCAGCGAACCGCTTCGCTAAAAAAGCAGCCGGATTAGCCGCTTGTTGAAATCCAACAAACTCACTGTCACTTAAAATTTTCTGGGCAGCTTTATCTCCATGCTTATCGAGCAGTTCCTGCATACGTTGGATTTCAACGATATCAGTGCCTATACCGAAAATCATCCGCGCGCGACTCGCATCAGCTCTTTCATTTCACGCACCGCTATTTTTAGTCCTGTAAATACTGATCGAGCAATAATAGCATGGCCAATATTGAGTTCAACAATATCTGGTATTTTGGCAATGGCAGTGGTGTTGTGATAATTAAGCCCATGACCGGCATTAATTTTTAAACCCGCTTGTTTGGCATAATTAACTGCTTTCGCAATAATCTGCAGTTGATGCTGTGCCGCCTCATGTGTAGGTGCATCAGCATAAGCACCCGTATGCAGTTCAACCACGGGCACGCCACAGGCAACTGCTGCATCAATCTGAGCAAAATCAGGATCAATAAACAACGACACTATGATATTAGCATCAGCTAAGCGCTGACAAGCTGGAATCATCTTACTCATTTGGCCTACGACATCCAATCCGCCTTCAGTCGTGAGCTCTTGCCGGCGCTCCGGTACAAAGCAACAGTCACTGGGTTTGTATTTCTCAGCAATCGCCAACATTTCTTCAGTGACCGCCATTTCCAGATTCATTTTAGTCTGCAAAATATCCGACAACATCATAACGTCACGTTCTTGAATATGACGACGATCTTCACGGAGATGAATAGTGATGCCATCTGCACCCGCTTGCTCAGATTCAATCGCTGCTTGAACAGGGTCAGGATATAATGTCCCTCTTGCTTGCCTTAACGTTGCGATATGGTCAATGTTGACACCTAATTGAATTGTCATTTTTGTTCTACCTCATTAATGCTGTGCTGTTTTATATTTCTGACTAAATAACTCTCGGCTACGCAAACGTTTACCTGCCAAATAAAAATGTATCACCATTCGCATCAGTTGTTTTATTTCACTTAAACTAATGGCGTCAAAGCCTTGCTCATCGATGAGGTGTTGCAAGCTTCTACCTGAGATACGATTATAGTCTTGCCCTGTTTGCCAACGATACAATCCCTTATCAGCAACATAATAATAGCTTTGTTCTACTGTTATACTATCACCCGTTTCAGCTTCGTGTTCTAGCACTAGCCCATATCCAAGATGACTCAATAAGTGCTTTTCGAATAAGCGCAGAGTAATTTCATTGCTCTCTGCCAACTGTAAACCTGTTAAAGCTTGCTGATAGGCCATAAACAAGCCGGGTTCTGCCTCACCCATAGGTAACAGTTTAACCATCAGTTCGTTAATATATAGACCACACAAAGCTGATTCTGCTTGAAGTAAATAAGCCGGCCCTTCAGCTTCTGCGGCACGAAGTAGTTGCAAGTCACTTCGACCAAACCAAGACAACAACAAGGGTTGGTATAATTGTAATAGACCGGATTGACTTCGTTTGTTTTTTCGAACACCTTTTGCCAACAAATGAATCCTGCCATGGCCTTGGCTGTAGACATCAAGTAAGACGCTACTCTCTCTGTAAGGACGGTGATGCAATATAAAGGCGAAATTGAAGTCAACATTCACACCATATGCCTCTATAACTCGTCGTTATATCCAAGATTTTTAAGCATACGTTCGTTGTCTGACCAACCGTCCCGCACTTTCACCCATAATTCCAAGAAGACTTTGCTCTCGAATAAGCTTTCCATATCAATCCGTGCTTCACGCCCAACCGCTTTCAATAACTCGCCTTTTTTACCGATGACAATCGCTTTTTGTCCACCACGCTCAACATATATAACCGCGCCAATGCGTAATAATTTATCTTCTTGTTTGTACTGCTCTATTTCAACAGTTAATGAATAGGGTAACTCTTGGCCTAACATCCTAAACAGTTTTTCCCTGACTAATTCAGCCGCTAAAAAACGTGAGCTCCTATCTGTAAATTGATCTTCAGGGAAAATCAATTCACCTTGGGGCACAAACTGTTTTACTTCGATTTCTAACTCATCAACATTAAGGCCTTTACGCGCTGAAATCGGCAATACTTTAGCAAAATTATATTTTGTGGCGAGCCGTTCAATATGCGGCAACAGCATATCTTTATCTGACAGTTTATCGATTTTATTTAAGACCAATATTACCGGAGAGTTGGCATTACTTTTGAGCCTCTCGAGCACTTGTTGATCTTCTTCTGTCCAATTCAAACCATCCACCACAAACAAAATAACATCAACATCATCAATCGAAGAAGCCGCGGCGCGATTAAGATAGCGGTTCAT
>JBLIIN010000038.1:0-10963 GCA_047635075.1 Methylophagaceae bacterium
TAGGTGTTGGCTTTGGTGAGACAACAACGGACGGGAAAGTGACGTTAAAAGAAGTGGAATGCTTGGGTGCTTGTTGTGGTGCACCAATGTTACAGTTAAACCAAGATTATCATGAGAATCTAACGATCGATAAGGTCGATAAGTTATTGGATGGATTATCGTAATGGCATTAAATCAAGTTTGTTTTAGAACCCTTGAGTTTGACGAGCCTTGGTCGTTTGAATCGTATCGGCGTGTTGGCGGTTATCAAACTCTAGAAAAAATCCTGAAAGAAAAAACAACACCTGAATTTATCATTGAAGAAATCAAGACCTCTAACTTACGTGGTCGTGGTGGCGCGGGTTTTCCAACGGGCTTGAAGTGGAGCTTTATGCCACGCAAAGTCCCGGGCGAGAAGTACATTGTCTGTAACTCTGATGAGGGTGAGCCAGGCACCTGTAAAGATCGTGATATTATGCGGTTTAATCCACACCAACTGATTGAAGGTATGATCATTGCCGGTTATACCATTGGGGCAGAAACGGGTTACAACTATATTCGAGCCGAATTCAGTGAACCGATTAACCGCTTTGAATCCGCATTAGTCGAAGCTAGAGAAGCGGGCTACCTAGGTAAGGATATTTTGGGTTCAGGTGTCAACTTTGAATTACATATGCATCCTGGAGCTGGTGCCTATATTTGTGGTGAGGAAACCGCTTTACTTGAATCTTTAGAAGGTAAAAAAGGACAACCACGTTACAAGCCACCTTTCCCTGCGGGATTTGGCCTCTATGGACGTCCGACCACGATTAACAATACTGAGACTCTGGCATCGGTGCCGGTTATTTTGCAACATGGTGGAAAATGGTTTCTTGATATTGGACAACCCAATAATGGTGGGACAAAATTATTTAGTGTTTCTGGCCATGTCAAAAAACCAGGTAATTTTGAAGTGCCACTGGGTATGCCTTTCGCAGAACTATTAGAACTAGCCGGTGGCTTACATGACGGTAGAACATTAAAAGCTGTGATTCCCGGCGGTAGTTCCACACCAATAGTCCCTGGCGACGTGATGATGGACTCCGTTATGAGTTATGACGGCATGAGCAAGATAGGGTCAATGTTGGGTGCAGGTTCCGTGATTATTATGGATGATACGACCTGCATGGTTAAAGCACTTGAGCGTATTGCAGAGTTTTATTATGAAGAGTCTTGTGGCCAATGTACGCCTTGTCGTGAAGGTACCGGTTGGCTATACCGTGTTGTAAAAAGAATCGAACACGGCCAGGGTACGCAAGCCGATTTAGATCGCTTGTTGGATGTGGCGAACAATATTAGTGGCAACACGATTTGTGCTTTAGGTGAGGCAGCAGCAGCACCTGTATTGAGCTTCATTAAACATTTCAGGGACGAGTTTCAGTATCATATTGATCACCAATGTTGCATGGTTTGGTCGAGTAAATCGAGTAAAAAGGGTCATTAGATACTATGGTTAATATTGAGATTGATGGTATTCCATTAAGTGTTGACTCGAGTAAGATGATTATTCAAGTTGCTGATGAAGCGGGTATTGATATTCCTCGTTTTTGCTATCATAAAAAACTCTCCATCGCGGCAAACTGCCGAATGTGCTTGGTGGAAGTTGAAAAATCGAATAAAGCATTACCTGCCTGTGCGACACCAGTGAGTGAGGGGATGAAAATCTTTACGGCATCACCTGCGGCCAAATCGGCACAACGCGGCGTAATGGAATTTCTTTTGATTAATCATCCTTTGGATTGCCCTATATGCGATCAAGGCGGTGAGTGTGAACTGCAAGACTTGTCGATGGGTTATGGTGGCGGGATTGGGCGCTTTAGTGAAAGTAAACGGGTAGTTGTGGACAAAGATATAGGTGCTTTAATTAAAACCGATATGACGCGGTGTATCCACTGCACGAGATGTGTTCGTTTTGGGCAAGAAATAGCTGGAATCAAGGAGATGGGAGCGACTGGGCGAGGCGAACATATGGAAATCGGCACCTATATCGAGCAGAGCTTAGGGTCTGAGTTATCGGGTAATATTATTGACCTCTGTCCTGTGGGGGCATTAACATCGAAGCCCTTTCGCTACAAAGCACGTGCTTGGGAATTGTCCGCTCATGCCTCAATTGCACCCCATGATGCGATTGGTTCGAATATTGAAATTCATACACGTCGCGATGAAGTAATGCGTGTTGTTCCGCGTGAGAATGAAGCTTTAAATGAAACATGGATATCAGATCGGGATCGTTTCAGTTATCTAGGTTTGGCGCATGAACAACGTGCGACAACACCGATGATTAAGCAAAATGGTCAATGGCAAAAAGTAGATTGGCAGACGGCTATGAATACGGCGGTCGAGGGTATTAAAGGTGTTATTCAACAATCAGGAGCAGAGCAAGTTGCTGGTTTGGTATCACCAACCTCTACATTAGAGGAAGCCTATTTGTTTCAGAAATTGTTCACTGGTCTGGGAGTGGTAAATCTTGATCACCGTCTTCGTCAACAAGACTTCGCTGATGACGCAGTTGATTACGATCAAGACGTGGCATTAAGTGATATTGAAGCGTCAGATACGATCCTAATCGTAGGCAGTGCAATACGACGTGAACAGCCTATATTAACTCACAGAATAAGACAGGCAGCTCTATCAGGCACCCGAGTTAACGAACTAAATTTCTTTGCTAATGATTTATTGATGCCGGTCGGCACCCAACTGGCGATTGATATAAGTTCAATGTTGGAACATTTATCCGGTATTGCCAAAGCACTATTTTCTCTAGCAAAATCAGATGAGTCTGCTTGGGTTAATGTCTTAAATGATGTAGTACCGGAAGCGGCTGATCAAACGATTGCAATGCAGTTATCGAATGCAAACATAGCAACGATTATTGTTGGTGATTTAATCAAAAATCATCCGTTAGCATCCAAAGTTAAAGCGTTGTTGGCACTTATTGCTCGGTTGAGCGGTAGTACGCTTCTGGTCTTACCAACCGCGAATTCAAAGGCAGCTAGTTTGGTGGGCTTACTGCCTAAATCCAAAGCGAGCATGAATGCACAGCAAAGTTTACAAGCAAATCTGAAGAGTTATGTTTTATTGGGATTAGAACCAGAGCTTGATTGTGCTGATCCCGTACAGGCGTTGTCAGCTTTAAAAAAGGCAGACTGTGTTGTAATTATGCAATCTTATGTGACTGAAGAAATGTTGTCTTATGCTGACGTAATTCTACCGGTATCGAGTTTTGCAGAATCGTCAGGAACCTTTGTGAGTATTGACGGACAATGGTTGAGTTATAAGGGTGCGATATCTCCAAAAGGTGAGAGCCGGCCAGCATGGAAAGTCTTACGAGTGTTGGCAAACTTGGCTGGCTTGGATGGCTTTGAGTACGTGTCATCACAAGACGTTAATGATGAAGTACGCCTAAAGTTTGAAAAAAGAATCTTAATTGAGCGCAATGCTTATTGTCCAAAAGACTTAAAAGCCACAGTGGAAGGTCTTCAAATGATATCCGAAGTACCAATGTATCAAATTGATAGTCTGGTTAGACGCAGTTCTGCCCTAGCACAAACGGTTGAAAACCAGAAAGCTTTTGTTGCTAGGATGAATGCTTCAGAAGCAAGTCAACACGGTTTAACTTCAGCGGCTCGTGTTGTGGTGAGTTGTGGTGAGTTTGTGGTTGAACTGGGCTTTGAAATTGATGATTCGATGGCAGAGGGGATTGTTCATATGCCAATTGGCGTCATCGAAATGGCTGAGTTTGCGCCTGCCTTTTCAAAGGTTGAAATTAAAGCTGCCAGGACTGATCCATGATCGAGTTCATCCTGAATACTTTACTGCCGATAGTACTGAAAATAATGTTAATTGTATTGCCATTGATGATTTCGGTGGCGTATTTGACCTATGCTGAGCGTAAAGTGATTGGCTATATTCAACTGCGTATTGGACCAAATCGGGTCGGTCCAAGGGGATGGTTACAACCTATTGCAGATGCGGTCAAGTTGATGTTCAAAGAAGTCATCGTACCTAAAAAATCTAATGTATATTTGTTTGTAGTTGCACCGGTGTTAGCAATAGGCCCAGCTTTAGCAGCTTGGGCTGTAATGCCATTTGATGTGGGTTTAATATTGGCGGATATTGATGCGGGTTTATTGTATATTCTAGCCATTACATCAATGGGGGTCTACGGCGTCATTGTTGCCGGCTGGGCATCGAATTCACGTTATGCTTTTCTAGGGGCCCTTCGCAGTGCTGCCCAAGTTGTTTCCTATGAGATCGCGATGGGATTTGCTTTAGTAGGTGTATTAATTGCCGCAGGTAGCTTGAATTTAGGAGAGATTGTACTAGGTCAGCAAGGTGGCTTTTGGCATTGGTATTTCATTCCCTTGTTTCCACTGTTTGTTATTTATTTTTTATCCGGTGTTGCTGAAACTAATCGGGCGCCATTTGATGTGGCTGAGGGTGAATCTGAGATCGTAGCTGGCTTTCATGTTGAATATTCAGGTATGGCATTTGCCATCTTCTTCTTAGCCGAATACGCGGACATGATTTTGATATCGATGTTAGCGGCGGTATTGTTTATGGGGGGCTGGTTATCACCTTTTCAAGGAACAATATTAGAGCCCGCATTTTCTTGGATACCGGGTTTGGTTTGGTTACTGTTGAAAACATCATTCTTTTTGTTTTTGTATTTATGGTTTAGAGCTACATTTCCACGTTACCGATATGATCAAATTATGCGTTTAGGGTGGAAAGTGTTTATTCCGGTGACACTGGTTTGGCTGGTCGTTGTGTCGACAGCGCAAGTGCTGGATATTGGTCCCTGGTTTACCGAAGCAAGTGATTTAGTGACGGTGATAGAGCCGGTATCTAAGGTTCAAGAATTGGGGAGAATATGATACGTTCAGTGAGTCACTTCTTTAAAAGCTTTTTGCTTTGGGAGTTGTTGTTAGGGTTGAAGTTGACCGGACGTTATTTGTTTGCAAAAAAAATAACGGTTCAATACCCTGAAGAACAAACACCACAATCCCCTCGCTTTCGTGGTTTACACGCGTTACGACGTTATCCCAATGGTGAAGAACGTTGTATTGGATGTAAGCTGTGTGAGGCCGTTTGTCCCGCCTTGGCCATTACTATTGAGACAGAGCCAAGAGATGATGGCACGCGTCGTACGACGCGTTATGACATTGATTTGTTTAAATGTATTTACTGTGGCTTTTGCGAGGAATCGTGTCCGGTAGATTCGATTGTTGAAACAAGAGTATTTGATTATCACTTTGAAGAACGTGGTGAAAATATTATGACTAAGGATAAGTTATTAGTCATTGGGGACCAATATGAAGACCAAATTGCAGCTGATCGAGCTGCGGATGCTCCCTACCGCTAGCGGTAGGTAATAGATATGGAACTGATAATTTTTTACTGCTTTTCTGCGCTGTTAATATTTGCTGCCACAATGGTAATTACTGTGCGTAACCCTGTACGAGCAGCGTTATTTCTAGTTTTAGCTTTTTTTACCAGCGCAGGTATTTGGTTGTTACTAGAGGCGGAATTTTTAGCGTTGACCTTAGTGTTGGTCTATGTCGGCGCGGTGATGGTTTTATTCTTGTTTGTAGTCATGATGCTAGATATCAACCTATCTTCTCTAGAAGAAGGTTTTACCCGCTATTTACCTCTGGGGATTTTGGTTGCCGCGCTCATTACAATTGAGATGTTAGCCGTGTTGGGAGCCTCACATTTTGGATTGGATATTGTGCCAAGCCCTACACCTCAGCCTGATAATTATAGTAATACTAAGGCGATTGGTTTATTACTTTACACCACCTATGTTTATCCGTTTGAAATTGCTTCGGTTATTTTGACAGTAGCCATTGTTGCTGCCATTACGTTGACATTGAGGGGTAGCAAAGGCCGTAAAGCACAAGTGATATCTGAACAAATAAAAGTCCGAGCAGAAGATCGTGTTCGGTTAGTGAAAATGAAATCGGAATCGGTTAAGAAGGTGCCAGAGTCATGATTGCTTTATCAGATGTGTTGACGCTGGGCGCTGTGTTATTTAGTTTATCGGTTTTAGGCATTTTTATTAACCGTAAAAACATCATTATATTATTGATGTGTATTGAATTAATGCTTTTAGCAGTTAATTTAAACTTTATTGCGTTTTCTTATTTTTCAGGTGACTTAGCGGGTCAAATATTTGTATTCTTTATCTTGACAGTAGCGGCAGCTGAAGCAGCAATTGGTCTAGCGATTCTCGTGGTGTTATTCCGGAATTTGAGCACAATTAATGTTGGCGAACTCGATAGGCTGAAAGGTTAAGCATGGAATTACTTAACGAAAATCTATTACTAACGTTAGTAATAGCACCATTACTCGGTAGTATTATTGCTGGCTTTTTTGGGAAAAGAATTGGTGAGACAGCCTCGCACACTGTAACAATATTGGGTGTGGGAATAGCCTTTTTATTATCAGTCTGGGTTTTTAAGCAAGTTATATTTGAGGGTGCAAGTTACAACGCCCGTGTTTACCAATGGCTGCAAGCGGGCTCGTTGAGTATTGAAGTTGGCTTCATGGTAGATTCACTCACCGCTATGATGCTTGTGGTAGTCACGTTTGTTTCTTTGATGGTTCATGTCTATACGATTGGGTACATGAAGGGTGATGACGGTTATAGTCGTTTCTTTAGTTATATTTCCTTGTTCACGTTTTCAATGCTGATCTTGGTCACTGCCAACAACTTTATGCAGCTGTTCTTCGGATGGGAAGCCGTGGGGCTAGTGTCTTATTTGTTGATTGGGTTCTGGTATAAAAAGCCAACGGCTATATATGCAAATTTAAAAGCGTTTCTAGTTAATCGAGTTGGCGATTTTGGCTTCTTATTAGGTATCGCAGGTGTATTGATGTACGCCGGCAGTTTGGATTATCTTGATGTGTTTTCACAAGGCCGTGTGATCGCAGCACAATCGATGACAATTTGGCCGGATACTCAGTGGTCTGCGATCACCGTGATCTGTATTTTATTGTTTATTGGCGCAATGGGTAAATCGGCGCAAGTACCTCTACACGTGTGGCTACCTGATTCGATGGAAGGCCCAACGCCAATCTCGGCACTGATTCATGCTGCAACGATGGTAACAGCGGGTATTTTTATGGTGGCAAGAATGTCTCCGTTGTTTGAACTGTCTGAAACAGCCTTATCCTTTGTGATGGTGATTGGTGCTATTACGGCCTTATTTATGGGCTTCTTGGGTATTATTCAAAACGATATTAAGAGAGTCATCGCTTACTCAACTTTATCCCAACTGGGGTATATGACTGTTGCCTTGGGTGCGTCGGCTTATGCTGCTGGTATATTCCATTTGATGACTCATGCTTTTTTTAAAGCGTTGTTGTTTTTAGCCGCTGGCTCAGTGATCATGGCACTCCATCACGAACAAGATATACGTAAGATGGGGGGGTTAAAAAAATATCTACCGATTACCTATTGGACGGGGTTGATAGGATCTTTGGCTCTTATTGGTTTTCCAGGTTTTTCAGGTTTCTTTTCGAAAGATGTAATTATAGAGGCAGTGCATGCTTCGACCCTACCCGGGAGTGATTTTGCTTACTTCGCGGTGTTGTCAGGCGTATTTATTACCGCGTTATATTCTTTTAGATTATTTTTCCTTGTTTTCCATGGCGAAGAACGCTTTGATAAACATGAGGGTCATTTGCCTCATGAGTCACCGAAAGTTGTCACAGTGCCTCTGGTATTGCTTGCCATTCCCTCGGTTTTGGCCGGCTTTATGATTGGACCAATGGTATTCGGTCAGTTCTTTGGTGATGCGATATATGTCTCAGCTGAGCACGATGTCCTAAGCCAGCTTAATTATCATGGTGTCACAAGCTTTATTTTACATGGTTTGATGACGCCACCATTTTGGCTAGCAATGGCTGGTGTGGGTACTGCTTATTATTTCTATAGGTTGAATCCGGCGATTCCAGAAAAACTTCATAAATCTTTTAACTGGTTATATCGGGTACTCGAGAACAAATATGGCTTTGATCGTTTCAATGAAGTGGTCTTTGCTGGTGGGGCTCGATTGATTGGTCGCGTGCTTTGGAAAGCAGGCGACCAGACCTTAATTGATGGCGCGCTAGTGAATGGTACGGCGAAGACGGTGGGCTATGTATCGAAAAAAGTGCGCCTTTTGCAATCCGGTTATTTGTACCACTACGCATTTGCAATGATCTTGGGTGTTTGGCTCTTGCTCACCTATTTTGTAGCTTGAGAGAGTAAAGCATGTTTTTTGACACTTATTTATTAAGTCTGGTGATTTGGTTCCCGATTTCTGGTGGCATCGCCGTTCTCTTGAATGGTGATAATGGACTCACACGACCGTTATCACTCATAATAGCTACTGTGACGCTCTATTTGACGGTAGGATTATACGCCGGCTTTGATCTGACGACACACGAGATGCAGTTTGCTGAACATATTCCATGGATCGCGACTTATGGTATTCATTATTCCTTAGGAATTGATGGTTTCTCGATGCCTCTGATCATTCTGACAGCCTTTTCGACTGTCATTGTTGTCATTGCAGCTTGGGAAGTAATTCAAGACCGTGTCAGCCAATATATGGCGGCGTTTTTGATCATGGCAGGTTTGATGATGGCAGTATTTTCTGCTCTAGATGCCATTTTATTCTATGTCTTTTTCGAAGCGATGCTGATTCCATTATTTCTGGTCATTGGCATTTGGGGCGGCCCCAACCGAGTATATGCGACGATTAAATTTTTCCTTTATACCTTTTTTGGTTCGGTTTTTTTGTTATTAGCATTGTTATATTTAGGGCATGTATCAGGAAGTTTCTCGATTATCGACTTCCATTCCGTTGCTTTGACGTTGACTGAACAAATATGGCTGTTCTTTGCTTTTTTGATTGCCTTTGCTGTCAAAGTGCCGATGTGGCCAGTCCATACTTGGTTACCTGACGCTCATGTGGAAGCACCGACAGGTGGTTCCATCATCTTAGCTGCAATTACATTAAAAATTGGCGGTTATGGTTTATTGCGCTTTGCATTACCAATTACACCAGATGCTGCGATGACCTTAGACTGGTTTGTAATTACGCTATCATTAACGGCGATTGTTTATATCGGGTTTGTCGCACTTGTGCAGTCTGATTTGAAAAAGCTCATTGCCTACTCAAGTATTGCCCACATGGGTTTTGTGACACTAGGCTTGTTTGCTGTTTTTGGTATTTTTGAAAATTCTGCCACGGGAAGTGGCGCGGTGCTGGCAATTGAAGGTGCTGTAGTACAAATGATTTCGCATGGTTTTATTGCGGCTGCAATGTTCTTATGTGTTGGTATTTTGTATGACCGAATGCATACCCGTGAAATCTCAGCTTATGGTGGTGTGATTAACACAATGCCAATTTTTGCTGGTTTTGCAGTGTTTTTTGCCATGGCTAATGCTGGATTACCCGGTACCTCGGGTTTTGTTGGTGAATTTATGGTGATTTTGGCGGTCTTTCAAGCAAACTTTTGGTATGCTTTTTTAGCTGCAACAACACTGATTCTAGGAGCCTCATATAGCTTGTGGATGGTTAAGCGCGTTGTGTTTGGTGATGTTGATAATGAAAATGTCGCAGCTTTGAAAGATATAAACCAGCGCGAGTTATGGATGTTGACTGTTTTGGCGATGATAGTGCTCGCTATTGGTTTATGGCCCGGCCCATTGATTGATGTGATGCACAGCTCGGTTGAGCATTTGTTAACACAAGTTTTGCAGTCGAAACTTTAAGGGTAATTGGACGATTATGATGTTTGAAGTAACGAATATGTCTTTTGCCTTACCTGAAATGTTTCTACTGGGCATGGCATGTACAATTTTATTAGTTGTCGCGTTTTTCAAAAAGACGGGCGCGAGTCTCGCCTATGGCTTGAGCCAACTGACCATGATTGCATCCGCGTTATTGGTTTATCGTGATATTGGTAGCCTTGAAGGTTTAGCATTCAGCGATACTTATATCAGAGATGCTTTGAGTAATGTGCTAAAGATAACGATATTTGTCATTAATGTCGCGGTATTAATGTATTCAGTCTCGTATCTTAAGGTGCGGGAATTATTTAAAGGTGAATACTATGTCCTGGCCGTTTTTGCCACTTTAGGCATGTCAGTGATGGTCTCTGCACATCACTTCTTGACGCTGTATCTGGGTTTGGAATTAATGTCCTTGTGCCTTTACGCCATGGTGGCGATGCATCGTGACTCTAAAGTAGCAACAGAAGCTGCAATGAAGTATTTCATTTTAGGTGCGTTAGCATCAGGTATGTTGCTATACGGCATGTCAATTATTTATGGGGTAACAGGCAGCTTGTCTATCTCTGCGGTTGCTGTTGCAATTCAAACCGGGAGTTTAGATATTACTGTGCTCAGTTTTGGTCTAGTCTTCTTGGTGATTGGCGTAGGTTTTAAGTTAGGTGCAGTCCCTTTTCATATGTGGCTGCCAGATGTGTACCAAGGTTCTCCTACTGCCATGACCTTGTTTATCGCAACAACCCCGAAATTAGCCGCTTTCGCTATGATGATTCGCCTGTTAGTTGAGGGCTTGGGCGACATACAACAATATTGGCAAGATATGCTGATTATGTTGTCTGTGTTGTCCGTGATTTTAGGTAATGTTGTTGCCATTGCCCAAACAAATTTAAAAAGGATGTTGGCGTATTCAACGATTTCTCATGTTGGATTCATCCTACTGGGGGTGCTCTCTGGAACGGAAGCCGGGTACGCAGGGTCTCTATTCTATGCTTTAACTTATACCGTGATGACATTAGCTGCATTTGGTATCATTATTCTAATGAGTCGTCGGGGTTTTGAAGCCGAAGAGATTGCTGATTACAAAGGGCTGAGCAAACGCCACCCTTGGTTTGCATTGATGATGTTGATTGTCATGTTCTCAATGGCTGGAATCCCCCC
>JBLIIN010000039.1:0-10917 GCA_047635075.1 Methylophagaceae bacterium
AAAGGATTCGCCACAGGCTTTTATAATGTCAGGCGCATGTCCACCACCGGCTCCTTCAGTATGATAAGTGTGAATTGTACGACCTTTCATTGCCGCTAAAGTATGTTCCACGAAGCCAGATTCGTTCAAGGTGTCAGTATGAATGGCCACTTGGACGTCCATCTTTTCTGCTACGGAGAGACAGTTATCAATAGAGGCTGGGGTTGTTCCCCAATCTTCATGTAATTTTAGTCCAATCGTACCGGCTAGGACTTGCTCTTCTAATGCTTCAGGTAAGCTAGCATTACCTTTGGCAAGATAACCAATATTCATTGGCAAATCTTCTGCCGCTTGTAACATACGATGAATATTCCATATCCCAGGAGTACAAGTTGTAGCGTTGGTGCCAGTAGCAGGACCTGTACCACCGCCTAACATTGTCGTTATACCAGACATCAATGCTTCGTCAACTTGTTGAGGGCAGATAAAATGAATGTGAGAATCAATACCGCCTGCAGTTAGAATTTGACCTTCTCCTGCAATCACTTCGGTTCCTGGTCCAACTAAAATATCAACACCAGGCTGGACATCAGGATTCCCCGCTTTGCCAATACCGACAATTCGGCCATGTTTAATACCCACATCGGCTTTGATAATACCCCAATGGTCCATAATCAGAGCATTAGTGATAACGAGATCGACCACTTCTGCATCAACACGCTGGCATTGTCCCATGCCATCACGAATGACCTTACCTCCTCCGAATTTGACTTCCTCACCATAAATAGTCCTATCATCCTCGACCTGTATCCATAGTTCGGTATCACCCAAACGCACACGATCTCCGGTGGTAGGACCATACATCTCCATGTAAGCCTGACGATTAATAGTCGTCATGATTTTTCTCCAATGCACCCATTACTTCACCATTAAAACCATAAACAATGCGATCCCCAGCATAAGCTACTAGCTCTACTTCACGCGTTTGCCCAGGTTCAAAACGTACCGCTGTGCCCGCAGCAATATTGAGCCGAAAACCATAGGCTTTAACACGGTCAAACTGCAAAGCGGGGTTGGTTTCAAAAAAATGATAATGAGAGCCGACCTGAATAGGCCTATCTCCAATATTAGCCACATCAACTTCGGTGGTCGCTCGTCCTTCATTCAGAATGAGTTCACCTTCAGCTACACGAATTTCTCCAGGAATCATCGTTGTTCTCCTATGCTAATAACTTAAACAATGGGGTCATGAATGGTCACTAATTTTGTACCGTCAGGAAATGTTGCTTCAACCTGAATATCATGGATCATGTCTGAAATACCTGTCATCACATTATCTTGTGTCAACAAAGTTCTACCGTAATTCATACATTCAGAGACTGTCATACCATCACGGGCGGCTTCTAAAATAGCCGCACTAATATAGGCGATAGCCTCAGGATGATTGAGCTTCACCCCTCGGTCCTTACGTCTTTCAGCCAGTAATCCTGCGGTGAATAATAGTAACTTATCCTTTTCTCTTGGCGTTAAATTCATATCATTTCCTAATTATGTAGACCAGATTCTTGGGGTACAGGCATCTCGTTCTAATATCATTGGTCTCAGTGACATCCACAATTTTGTAAACACTTGCTTAGATTGTGCTGTTGATCCACCTAAGTAACGAATCAACAAGCAATTCTCAATCAGGGTTGCAGCAATCAATAATTCTGCATAATCACTTAATACCCTTCGAACCAGATCTAGCATTTCACTATCAGCAGGTGATGCGACTAACATTGCCATAACCGAGTTTCCTCGTAAGCCTGTCGGTGACATCAAACGCTCGTAATCTATTTTGATACGTTCGAGCACGATGGGGCGGCCTCCTCGGTATATAGCTAAATCTAGTTTTACTTGCCCGGCCTTAAATTGCAGTTTATTGGCTGGTAAGCCTAAACAATGCGTCTCCCAACCAATGAACCGAGCGGTTTCCATTAAATTTATCTGTGTTCGCATTTGAACTTGTGCGCCAGGAAAATAGATGTTTTCTTGCGGTAACCATTCAAGTGATGCCATTTCATCGAGCTGTATGTTTTGGTGTTGATAAGCATAGTACCCTTGGCTTTTATAAAATTTTGTCGCGCCAGGTGTTGTCAGTAATGCTTTTGCTTGCTGTTCAACAGTAACGTTAATAGACAACTTATCTCCGCCCACTACCCCGCCAGGCGGATGGAGAATATACAAATGGCAGACATCCCCTTCCGGATAAAATGCTCGCTGAACAGCCAAAGGACCTCGCTGTTGTCGTTGTGATAGCACTGTTTTATCTGGACGAGCAGCAAAGGTTAAGTCCAGTTGTGCTTCCCAAGCTGATGGGCTAGGATCTTTGATTGGATTTGCGGATTTAAGACTATTCACAAATGTACTCAATTTAGTCAGGTTAACGTTATTGTTTAAACAGACAGATATTTACTGATTTTATCAACATCAACATCTTTTCTAAGATCCTCATGAATGAATTTCCCTGAATCAATTACGATTAATCGGTCCGCTATTGCCATTGTAAAACTCAACACTTGCTCAGATACGATGATGGTGATATCACGCATTTGCTGTATCTCATTAAGGATTTTAGCAATATCTTTAATAATAGAGGGCTGAATCCCCTCTGTCGGTTCATCCAAAAGTAGGACTTTTGGGTTAGTCACTAAGGCCCTAGCAATAGCTAATTGTTGCTGTTGCCCGCCCGACAAATTGCCGCCTTTTCGAGCGCGCATATCGAACAAAACCGGAAATAAAGCATAGATATCTTCAGGGACTTCTTTGATACCTGAAACTTGCATACCTGTTTCGATATTCTCCAACACACTTAACATAGGGAAAATCATTCGTCCTTGAGGTACATAGGCAATCCCGCATTTTACCCGCTCATGGCTTTCACTCTTCGTGACATCCCGCCCATCAATTTTGATGCTACCTTGTCCGGATTCTAAAATCCCAATCAAAGATTTAAACAGTGTTGTTTTTCCCATTCCATTACGTCCCATAATGGCTAAGGTCTCATTTTTTTTTGCTTCAAAACTAATGCCATGGATGACTTCACTTTGTCCATAACTCACATGCAAATCGGATACTTCAAGCATAATTAAGACCTCTTTTTTTAGTGGCCCAGATAGACTTCAATCACATCTGGGTTATTTTGGACAGTTTCCATATTACCTTCGGCAAGAATTTTACCTTGATGAAGCACGGTAACTTTATGTGCGATTCGAGCTACAAATTCCATATCATGTTCGATAACGAGCACGGAACGGCCCTGACTAATACGATTCAACAGTTCTGCTGTTTGTTCACGTTCTTTTACACTCATCCCTGCTACAGGTTCGTCTAACATCAGTAGCTCAGGATCTTGTATCAGCAACATGCCAATCTCTAACCACTGTTTTTGACCATGGCTCAGCAGTGCTGCTTCCATCTCTAGTAAGTCACCTAGGAAAATCTCCTTAGCAACGGCCTTGATACGGGCATCAATTTGTGACGTTCGCTTAAAAACTAATGAACCAAAAACGCTACGTCCTTCTGGGTATGACACTTCTAGATTGTCATAAACACTGAGGTTTTCATAGATAGATGGCGTTTGAAACTTGCGCCCTACCCCCCTATGAACGATCTCGTGTTCAGACAATTTAGACAGTTCTACATTATTAAACTTAATGCTCCCTGAAGTTGATTTCGTTTTACCACAAATCAAGTCCAGTAATGTTGTCTTACCCGCACCATTGGGCCCTATAACCACCCTTAATTCATTTTTATCGACATAAAGGTTGAGCGCATCTACTGCTTTGAACCCGTCAAATGAAACCGTTAAATCTTCAATAGCTAATGCAAAATCGGTATTAGTACTCATGATATATATTCCTTAAAGTCTCGGTGACTACTCAACATCTTTGGCTGGTTTGGCAAGTTTGCTTTGTAGCCATGTCGATAGTGACGCTACCCAGTAGGATTTAGTTATGGGATTCGTAAGTTTATTACCATATTTCCCCCAGATGCCCGCTAAGCCATTAGGGAAGAACATTACGACAGCAATGAATAACCCGCCCATTAAAAACAACCATACTTCGGGGAATGTTTCTGAAAAGATGGTCTTACCAAAGTTAACTGCTAGCGTGCCATATACCACTCCAATCAGTGACATTCGCCCACCGACAGCCGCAAATATGACCATCTCTATTGATGGGACAATACCCACGAACGAAGGAGACATAAAGCCAACTTGGAGTGTGAACATTGCACCACCGATAGCCGCGATAACGGCTGACACGCAAAAAATAAATATTTTAAAATTTGCAACGTCATATCCTGAGAATCTGACTCGGTCTTCTTTGTCTTTCATTGCTAACAGTAACCGCCCAAACTTGCTGGTTAAGATAAACTTGCTGGCAAATAAGACCCCAAAGAGTAAAACTGCATTGATGAAATAAAGCGTATATTTAGCAGAGTCTTCACGAATATCCCAACCATTTAAGGTTTTCAAGTCTGTAATACCGTTGATACCCCCAATATAGCCTTGTTGGCCCACAATTAAGACCGTCAGAATTACCGCGATAACTTGGGTGATAATCGCAAAGTAAACCCCACCTACTCGGCGTTTGAACATTGCAAAACCAATAATGAAAGCAAAAATGGCAGGCAAAGCAATGACGGCTAAGACAGTAAAACCAAAACTCTCAAAAGGTATCCAAAACCATGGCAGCTCAGTTATTTGATTCCAATCCATGAAGTCTGGAATACCTGGGGTTGATTGTATTTTAGTACTCTCTGGATCTGAGGCTTCTAACTTTAAGAACATGGCCATTGCATACCCCCCTATTCCGAAGAAAATACCTTGGCCTAGACTTAAAATTCCACCATAACCCCATAATAGAACTAAGCTAACGGCAGCAAATGCATAGGTTAAATATTTCCCGACCATACTTAATCTAAACATGTCCAAAGTTAAGGGCAAAATGATAAAAACCAGCACTGCTAGGACTATGAGACCTATCATGCCGTTTTTACCACCGAGCAATCTTTCATAAACAAAATTCATTTTTTTCTCCTAGGCCAGTTATTTATTTACGGACTTTGATTGAAAACAAGCCTTCTGGACGGAACATCAATATGATGACTAACGTCAGTAAGGTATAGACCTTGGCCATAGAGCCACTGATGAAAAATTCTAATAGTGACTGTGCTTGTGCAATGGTAAATGCAGATGCAATGGTGCCAAATAAACTGGCCGCGCCACCAAACACCACCACCATGAAGGTATCAACGATGTAAAGTGTTCCTAATGTCGGTCCTGTTGAAGCAATAGTTGTAAAAGCAGCACCTGCTATACCCGCTATTCCGCAACCAAGCGCAAACGTTAGTCGATCTGTTTTCTTGGTATTGATTCCTACCGCACCACTCATCACGCGATTTTGAGTTGTTGCCCGAACAGCGAGACCCCAGCCAGAACGGTACATTAATAAATAGACTCCTATGGTCACTATCGCTGTCAAACCTAAGACGAACATGCCGTTAATAGGAATATCAATCATATCTGTTGGTTGATAAGAACCCATCAACCAATCTGGTAAAGTTGGGCTGACTTCTCGCGCTCCAAAAATAGAACGAAAACTCTGTTGCATGATTAAGCTTAAACCCCAAGTTGCTAATAGCGTATCAAGTGGCCTCTTGTACAAATGTCGTATCAGTATGTATTCCGTTAAATACCCCAATATCCCGGCCACAATAAAAGAAGTGACGATTGCAAGGAGGAAATAATATTGGATAAACCCTGGAAAATAAGTTTCACTTATTACAGATAATAAGTAGGTCGTATATGCGCCTACAGCCATAAACTCACCATGGGCCATGTTAATAACACCCATCTGTCCAAAGATAATTGCTAGACCCAAAGCCATGAGCAAAAGTACGCTGAAAAGGCTCAAGCCTGAAAAGCCCTGCATTGCAAAAATTGCAGTTAACTCTGATGCCGTGTACTCACCCATACTGACTACTCCAAAATTGATTTTTTATCAAAAATATATTCATACATGAAAACTCTAATAACAGGCTGGCCACCTTGACCAACCTGTTGTTCGATTTAAAACTAAATAACCAATCTAACTAAGTGCTTATTGGTAGCCTTTAGGAAATGGGTTTGGTTCAATTAACTCAGATTCAAACACGACTGTCGCCTGACCATCTTTGTTCCACTGGCCAACGCGCGCTTTGCTCCATAAGTGATGGTTAGGATGCAACTTCACGTAACCTTCTGGTGCTTTTGCTGTTAGCTCAATATCCCCTTTTTCTGAATCAGCAACCACTTTATCGACATCAAAAGATCCGGCTCTTTCAACTGCTGCTTTCCATAACCAAGGACCCAAGTAAGCGGCTTGAGTTACATCACCCATTACGCTGTCTTCACCCCACATTGCTTTGAACTCTTTAACAAATTCAAGGTTGCTAGGATTGTCTTGGCTTTGGAAATATTTCATGATTGAGTAAAAACCTTCTAAATTTTCACCACCAATACCCAAGACTTCATCTTCTGTTACTGAAATTGTTAACAAAGTTTGCTTATCAGACGTAATACCCGCTGCTTTTAGCTGTTTGAACCAAGCAACGTTACTTCCACCTACTACTGCCGCGTAAATTACGTCAGGTTTTTTCAAACGAATTTTATTAATTGTTGATCCGAATTGTGTATTACCTAACGGTTTGTAATCTTCACCCACTACTTTTCCACCTAAAACGTTTTCAATGTGTTTACGTGCAATTTTCATTGAAGTACGTGGCCAGATGTAATCAGAGCCAATTAAGTAAAAAGTTTTTGCTTCTTTTTCTTTTGCAACCCAATCTAAACCAGCAAGAATTTGTTGTGTTGCTTCTTGACCGGTATAAATAACGTTGTGTGACTGCTCAAGACCTTCATAAAATGTCGGGTAGTAAAGCAAACCATTTTCTTGTTCAAAAACGGGCAGTGCTGCTTTACGTGACGCAGAAGTCCAACAACCAAAGACGGCTGCTACTTTATCTTGAACTAAAAGCTTGCGTGATTTCTCAGCAAACGTTGGCCAATCACTAGCGCCATCTTCTTGAATGATTTCAATTTGGCGCCCTAAAATACCGCCAGACTCGTTGATCTGCTTAATCGCTAACTTTTCAGCTTGCTGTGCACCTGTTTCACTAATTGCCATTGTGCCTGTCAATGAGTGCAAAATTCCGACGGTAACAGTATCATCTGTTACAGCAAGGCCCGTTGTGTTGACTTCTGCAATTGCACTAGTTGAAATAAAACCAGAAGCAATCATGGCGGTTAGCAGCCCCGTTGTTTTACCTAAAAATTTCCTTCGAGTAAATATACTCATTCTCTCTCTCCGATATGTGTTGAGTTTTGGTCGATTTTAAAAATGTATTGATGCTTAGTGTCCAAGCATCCATGGTCTTGCATTTTTCTTAGTTTGCATTGATAGGGCAGATCCTTTATTTGTTGAATTAGACTTGTCTTCATTAGCGGTTTTGCATGTATGAGATCCTGAACAGCCACAACTAGAACGTCTTGTTTGTTTCGGCTGATGTGCCGACTTTTCATTTCGTTCATGGGCAACACGTGTTGCTCTGTCAACTAAAGCCAAATTGGGCGCTGTTATCATTCGTGGTGATAATCCTCCACAAAATTCACAATGAGCGGGGTCAACTGATTCGCTCATTTTGCGAAACGCACTAAATGTTCCACATTCCTCACAACGATAGTCATAAAGCGGCATATTCAAATCTCCTAATTTATGATGTTTTACTCATATCACTACCCGGTGTAACCATTTTCTGTGGCCCTTCAGCATTAGGTCTGATATCAAAGTCGAATATTTCCGTTGGAATCCATAAAGTGGCACACGCATTGGGAATATCAACAATTCCACTGATATGGGCTTCTACTGGCGCAGTACCCAATATTGAGAGTGCTTGCTCACCGGTATAGCCAAACTTTTTCAGATATTCAATTGCGTTTAAACAAGCTTGTCTGTAGGCAACATTCACATCTAAGTAATGCTGTTTACCTTGCTCATCTACTGAAATACCTTCAAAAATCATGAAGTCACGATAGGTTGGTGTGAGTGGGCTTGGTTGGAATAATGGATTCTTAACCCCATATTTCTTCACACCGTCTTTAATCAAGGTCACTTTAATATCTAAATAACCTGCCATTTCAATGGCACCACAGAACGTAATCTCACCATCACCTTGCGAAAAGTGCAGGTCACCCATCGACAAGCCGCCATCTTTGACATAAACAGGGAAGTAAATTTTCGAACCCTTAGTCAGGTTTTTAATGTCACAATTACCACCATGTTCGCGAGGGGGAACGGTACGCGCCCCCTCTTTAGCAGCAATCTTTTCTTCGTCACCCTTCATGCGACCCATCACAGCAGATTGCTCTGTTGGCGGGCAAGCTAATGGCGGAACTCGTTCTGGCTCAGTGGCTATCAAGGCACCTTCACGCTCATTCCATTCAGCCAAAATCTCTTTCGAAGGTAGGCACCCAATTAACCCTGGGTGCATGATGCCAGCAAATCTCACATTCGGTACATGACGAGAGGTGGTAAAAATCCCATGGAAATCCCAAATAGATTTTCGTGCTTCTGGGAAATGATCCGTCAAGAACCCACCGCCATTTTCTTTAGCAAAAAGCCCGTTAAATCCCCATTGAGAATCTTCAAAAGTACCTATTTCCAAAATATCAACGACCATCAGATCCCCAGGCTCGGCGCCTTCCACACCAATTGGGCCACTTAGATAATGAACCTGCTCTAATTCGACATCTCTCACATCATCTGCACTGTCATTGTTGCCAATTTGGCCACCTGTCCAATCCATACATTCAACTCGGAATTCATCGCCCGGTTTGACCATAGAAATCATCGGTATGTCAGGATGCCAACGATTATGGATTTGACCGTCCTGCTCCCAGGGTTTTTTGTCTAAATCTAACTTGACTAACGTTTTCATATTTTTCTCCCATTAGTTCGAAAAAATTGCTATTAGATAGGTACTTAAAATTGAAGCTGCATCGTGACGAGGAATTGATCTTGGTCTTCAGCACCGTCAGTTTCTGACATTCTGTACTCTGTTGTTATTTGTGCGTTGTAACCGTCAATAATGTAGTTGACACCAAGATCAGTACGCTCTGTTTCAATATCGAGATCATTATCAAAACTTTGGTAACGAACGAACGGCATGAACTGGCCCCAGCCTACTTTTTCACTAAAAATAAAGCCTAGTCCTGCTGAGTACGCGTCTCCTTGCTCACTCAAAAACACATCATCAGTGTCATAGTCGTAATACGCTGCTTCAACTGATACAGCGCCTGCTGCTAATTTTTTCTCGATTAATAAGTCAGCAGACCATTGGTTGTAGTCACCAACAGCTGTTGTTGATGCTGCGCCATCACCTTTTGTTCTCGCTGCAACACCAATAGTGAAGATATCTTTAGCACCTAAGTAGTTACCTGTACCGTAATAGCCAGGCTCAGTATCCCAGAAGCTATACTGCAAGCGGCCGGCATACATTAAGTCATCATCTTGCATTGAGTTTGTTGAGCTTTCAGTTGCAAGACCTGTCAATCTAAAAATATTGCCGCCTTCAAAAGCACCGAAAGAGTAAGCAAGGCGTT
The DNA here is from genome assembly GCA_047635075.1 of Methylophagaceae bacterium. GTDB lineage: Bacteria > Pseudomonadota > Gammaproteobacteria > Nitrosococcales > Methylophagaceae. The sequence continues at coordinate 9,665 of JBLIIN010000039.1, forward strand.
CATTCGCTGTTGTTGCTACTACTGCAATACCTTCGTCACGACCAATGATACCGCCATTAAAACCATATCTTGATGCGAGATTCTGCCAGTAACCGCCACCTGACGCAAAAAAAGGACCGGCCATATTGGCTCTACTACTTGGGGATAGGAAACGACCTGCATAGATGTCGACGTTGTCAGATACTTTAAAAATACCGACAGCATCAAGTACTTCAAATGTTCGACTTGACGAGACTTCACCTGCAACAGCTTCTTCAATGCCACCAGAGTTCTCAACATTAAACATGCCACTAATATGTTCGTTCAACTGACCTGCAAAGTAGATCCGAGCAATATTTAATGCGAAATCGTTTGACCTTCCACCATCATTCGCTGCATCTTCGGTGCTGCTGAAACTGCTTATAGCACCAAACCCAACACTGACAGATTGATTTTCACCAAAGCTGATTGTACCCATTGCCTGTGATGCTAATGGTGACATTGCTAACGTCATCGCAATCGCTAGGCTCTTATTTTTAATGTTCATGTTTACCCTCAATAATATTAATTAAATAAAATTAGTCACTTGATTCGCCCCGTTGCTTATCGATGTATCTGGGGATTAATACTAGCCATGGGTCGAAGGTTCCTGAATACGTCAAATTGCGTAGATAACGAACGCTATGATTGGGGTAGGCTGTGTTTAAACCTAACAACAGAGGAAGCATCAATATGAAAGCGCCAACAAACACATTAACAAAATCATTAATTCCACTGGTCTTGTTAACAATGAGCGGCTGTGGAGAGATGAAATATAAGCAGGGGGCGACGGCGGCAGATCTAAAACAAGCAACGTTAAATTGCTCAACTGACTATATGACAAGAGACTCAACTAACATTTCTAAACAGGATCTTGACGCTTGTTTATCAAGAAACGGGTGGCTCGTTGTAAATGCAGATAAACCCGTGCTACCAGAAGTCATGGAAAATTCGGAAGATGTTGCTTTAAACCAGCTAGAACCCATTATGATAAGTGCGTGGTGGAAGGCAGGGACATCAGCTCAGCAACTTATGGTAGATGGCGAGAAGTGTAGTGCTGACCTTGGCGATGAACACCAAACTAAAAACAATATGAGCTTAGTGACTCAAGGTATCGTTACGTGTATGAAAAAAATGGAGTGGGTAGCTTTAAAACAATAGAACATCACAGAAAAACTCTAATAATGGTCATGGGGCCTAGGTACCGCCTCAAAAGAGTCAGTCAATAAATAAAT
>JBLIIN010000040.1:0-10775 GCA_047635075.1 Methylophagaceae bacterium
TGGTAGTAAACATGAGTTGGATATTTTTGATTTTAGGTGTTGCAGCCGAAGCCATGTCTCATTTGGCATTAAAAGAAACAGAGGGTTTCACTAAGCCACTTCCCCGTGCTTTTGTGTTGTTAGGACACTTAGCCGCGTTTATGTTTTTAGGGCAAGCAATGAAGGGCAGTGCTAGCCATGATCAACTTTTCAAACGGGCACAGTCACTAGTTTCATAGTCAAAAATATAATCAATGTAGCTAACATCTAATTCGCTAAAATTATTATTAACTAAAAGTGAGAAATAAAATGTCAGATAAATTTATCAAGTCAAAAGCCGCCATTGCTTGGGGACCAAATCAGCCTTTATCTATCGAAGAAGTGGATGTCATGCTGCCTCGTCGTGGTGAAGTGCTCGTGAAGGTTGCAGCGTCCGGGGTATGTCATACCGATGCCTTTACTTTATCGGGGGATGATCCCGAAGGTATATTCCCAATTATTTTAGGCCACGAAGGTGGTGGTATCGTGGAGCAAATCGGAGAAGGCGTGACCAGTGTGCAAGTTGGCGATCATGTTATACCTTTGTACACACCTGAATGTGGCGAATGTAAATTCTGTTTATCGGGGAAAACCAATCTTTGCCAGAAAATTCGTGAAACCCAAGGCCAGGGATTAATGCCCGACGGCACAACCCGCTTTTATAAAGACGGCCAGCCAATCTTTCACTATATGGGCTGTTCAACCTTCTCTGAGTATACGGTTTTACCCGAAATTTCATTAGCAAAAGTAAATAAAGAAGCCCCACTTGAAGAGATTTGCCTGCTGGGCTGTGGCATTACCACCGGTATAGGAGCGGTAATGAATACAGCAAAAGTAGAAGAAGGTGACACGGTTGCTATCTTTGGTCTAGGCGGTATTGGGCTTTCGGCTGTTATTGGTGCAACGATGGCTAAAGCCAGTCGAATTATTGCTATCGATATTAACGAAAGTAAATTCGAGTTGGCGAAAAAATTAGGTGCTACGGACTTTATTAATCCGAAAGATTACGACAAACCGATCCAAGATGTAATTGTTGAAATGACGGATGGCGGTGTTGATTACTCGTTTGAGTGTATTGGTAACGTGAACCTAATGCGATCTGCCTTAGAGTGTTGTCATAAAGGCTGGGGCGAATCAGTCATCATTGGCGTTGCTGGTGCCGGACAAGAAGTGTCCACTCGTCCATTTCAATTAGTGACAGGTCGTGTATGGCGTGGCTCTGCATTTGGTGGCGTTAAAGGTCGTTCTGAATTGCCAGATTACGTTGAGCGTTACTTACAAGGTGAGTTCAAATTAAGTGACTTTGTTACACACAAAATGGGCCTTGACCACATCAACGACGCATTTGAATTGATGCATAAGGGCGAAAGTATCCGCACTGTCATTCATTTTGATAAGTGATTCCAATCCATCTTAATTCGCATACCGCTGCCCTTTCCAGCAAGGAAAGAGGGCCAAAATGTTGAGGTCTCAGAATGACAATTGAAAACTTAACGATAAGCAAAAGCTATGGCGGTTGGCATAAGCAATATAGCCATCATTCCACAACATTAAATTGCAAAATGCAGTTTGCCATCTACCTACCACCACAAGCATCGAGCGGGCACAAAATACCGGTACTGTATTGGCTTTCTGGCTTAACCTGCACCGATGAAAACTTTATGCAAAAATCTGGATCACTGCGTATAGCTGCTGAATTAGGTAGTGCCATTGTAGCACCCGATACCAGTCCCCGTGGTGCAGAGGTTGCCGATGACGAAAGCTATGATTTGGGACAAGGGGCGGGTTTTTATGTGAACGCTACTCAAGCATCTTGGAACCGTCACTACCATATGTACGACTATGTCGTTCAAGAGCTACCTAAACTAATTGAGTCAACATTTCCGGTGTCGGCTAAACGCGCGATTGCAGGTCATTCGATGGGAGGCCACGGCAGTTTTGTATTGAGTTGAGATTCGTTTAAACGTATTTGATGTCTATAAAACATCGCGTCACAGGCAATGATGATGGTTACCAATAATCCCAATGTATTTCAGCTGTTTTTTTTATCCTACGAGGCTCTTTTGTTCCACGTGTTTTTCCATAGATAATGTTTAATACGCTGCTAGGAGCGATTGTTGTGGCAACCCAACATCATATATTAGGGTGGCTTTATAAACATTGCTTGATAAACATTTAGCAGCAGTCCAGAATTTAATGGACCTCGCCAAAGTGATAAAGAAAGGGAAGTCGCAACACAGTAGGAACAGTAGTTTTATGAGCATAGAAAAAAAGAATTTAGCAAGCGTTCAAAAGAATTTTAAGAATGTCCCCTTTGATCCTGATCACTGTATCCAAGTGCGGGGGGCACGGGTTCATAACTTGAAAAATATCGACGTCGACCTACCTCGCAATGCACTTGTGGTTTTTACTGGCATATCTGGTTCGGGAAAGTCGTCGCTTGCCTTTGGCACGTTGTTTGCGGAATCACAACGTCGCTATCTGGATTCAGTATCGCCTTATGCCCGTCGATTGATTGATCAAGTTGATGAGCCAGACGTTGATGCAATAGAGGGCCTGCCACCAGCAGTCGCCCTTCAACAACAACGAGGCACACCATCGGTTCGTTCTTCTGTCGGGAGTGTCACGACGATTTCCAATGCCTTACGCATGCTCTATTCTCGTGCTGGGAAATATCCCCGCGGTCAGGATATACTCTACGCTGACGCTTTCTCTGCCAATACACCACAAGGTGCGTGTCCTCAATGCCATGGTATTGGCCGGGTGTTTGAAGTGACTGAAAAATTACTGGTTCCCGATGATACAAAAACAATCCGAGAGCGGGCCATCGCGGCATGGCCACCCGCATGGCAAGGTCAAAATCTTAGCCGCATACTTGTTTCACTTGGTTACGATATTGACAAACCTTGGAAGACGCTGCCGAAAAAAACCCGGGATTGGATCCTGTTTACCGACGAGACACCGGTTGTAGCAGTTTACCCAGAATACAATTTTGCACAAATTAGCGAGGCAATCGAAAGAGGTGAAGCCCCCCATTATATGGGTACGTTTTCGAGCGCCAGACGTTTCATCCTGCAATCATTTACCACGACACAAAGCCCGAGGACCAAAAAACGCGTTTCCCAGTTTATGCAGATTTCTAAATGCTCGGACTGCAATGGCAAGAAACTGAAACAAGCATCGCTTGCTGTGAAATTTGCTGGACTCGATATTGGTGAGCTGTCGCAATTGACACTAACCGAACTCGCTCGATTATTGGGCGATGCTACCAATATAAATCCAACAGATAGCGACCTGCACCCGGAAAAAGTCATCGTTGCTCAACGGATTGCTCGCGATATTCTTGCCCGTGTCGAAGCACTCACGAAACTTGGATTGGGTTATCTGTCACTGGAACGCAGCACGCCAACTTTGTCGCCAGGTGAACTACAACGTTTGCGGCTAGCAACACAAATCCGCTCGCAACTGTTCGGCGTGGTCTATGTCCTCGACGAACCGTCAGCAGGTTTGCACCCCGCCGACACTCAAGCATTACTGGAGGCGCTGGATGAACTCATATTAGCAGGCAATTCCTTATTCGTGGTTGAGCATGATGTTAGCGTTATTCGACATGCTGACTGGATTGTAGACGTTGGACCAGACGCAGGAACCCACGGTGGTGAAGTGATATACAGCGGTCCGATAGACGGCTTGCGCAAAGTGACTCAATCACACACCCGTCGATTTCTTTTTACAGCCGATGTTGCACTGAAACCTGAGCAGCGGCGGCCGTCCAGTTGGCTGAAGTTAGCGGGGATAGAACGAAATAATCTTCGAGGGCTCAATGTTGAATTTCCGCTGGGCGTAATGACGACTGTCACTGGCGTGTCAGGTTCGGGCAAATCGAGCCTTGTGAGTCAGGCACTTGTTGAACTCGTTTACGATGCACTGGGACAGAAAAAGACTGTCGAGGATCCCAATGGTGAGGTCGAGTTACTGGAAAGGGAGCTGGAGACATCTTCGGTTGGCCTGATTGTTGACGGAATGCAGCACCTGCGAAGAATGGTCACAGTTGATCAGAAGGCGATTGGTCGCACTCCTCGATCAAATCTTGCCACCTACACAAGTTTGTTTGATCATGTACGTAAGTTGTTCGCATCGACTCGCCAGTCCAAAGCACGCCGTTACGATGTCGGACGTTTTTCATTTAACGTTGTAAAGGGCCGCTGTTCAAATTGCGAAGGAGTCGGTTTTGTTAGTGTAGAGTTACTGTTTCTTCCCAGCGTGTATTCACCTTGTCCGGTGTGTCAAGGTCAGCGTTACAACGACAAGACGCTTGAAATCACCTTCAGAGATAAAAATATCGCTGAAGTCCTCAACTTAACCGTAGAATCCGCACACGATTTCTTTAAAGATGAACCTCCAATATTACGAGCATTAGACGCATTGCTGCAAGTTGGACTCGGCTATCTGCGACTCGGACAACCTGCAACTGAATTGTCGGGCGGCGAAGCACAACGCATCAAACTCGCAACCGAACTTCAGCGGACACAACGCGGCGACACCCTTTACGTTCTCGATGAACCAACCAACGGTTTACACCCAGCAGACGTGTCGATGTTGATGTCACAATTAAATGGACTGATTGATGCAGGCAACACCGTCATCATGGTCGAACACGATATGCAAGTTGCCAGCAGTAGCGACTGGGTTATTGACATCGGCCCTGGTGCTGGTGATGAAGGCGGACTCGTCGTTGCCCAAGGTCCACCTGCGAAAGTAGCAAAGTCAAAGACTAGCCGAACAGCTCCTTTTTTGTTGGCGTAATGTTTACCCTCAAATAATCTGATGATAAGGATGTATCTAAATTGGATACAATCCTTGGAGAGCTTTCCTGGTGGTGCTTTGATAGAAAGATAAATTCAAAATTGCGATTCTAATTAGCCAAAGTTTAAATAACTTAAACACTTCATTTAGAGAGTTCGCCACAGAACAAGTCATTAAAAAATGACTGATACCAAAGTTGAATACAGTGGTGCAAGTTGTCCTAGCCTGCAAAGTAGTTAAAGCAACTATAGTCAATGGCAGCAATAAAATCGTTTAGCGCCAATGGCGGCCATCAGCTGTAGCCATTCGCCATACGAAGCCAGAGATTTATAGCAAAATAAATAGAAATGCACAGTTATTAGCATCAAATAAGAGTTCAAACATTTTAAAGCCGTGACAATATACTCTGTAGTCCGTAAAGTGAAATTTTGCATAGAGTATTTATCAGCGTGCTAAATACTATTTCTTTGATAAAAAAACATTTACGTCCTTATCTGCGCCATAAATGTCTATTTTTTGTATTTGTGTGTTTATTTTTAACATCGTGCAGCGATTCATCTCAGCTTAAATCACACCCCATTGCTCACCAGGGTGTGCTCGACCTTTCTCATTGGAGTTTTGAAGAAGACGGTGTTGTCAAACTTAACGGTGAATGGGACTTTCATTGGAAGCAGTTATTGGCACCGCACGAACTGCCCTCATCAAATACCACCAAACAACAAGACTTTGTGACATTACCGAGTTCATGGAACGGGTATAAAGTTAATAATGAAGAACTCAGCGGTGATGGTTATGCCACCTACCATCTACGTATCATCGGAATCGAACTCCACAACAAACTGATGTTCAGAACCAGCTGGATGGGCACCTCTTACAATTTATTTGTCAACGGGGAACTGATTGCATCCAATGGCGTAGTGGCAACAACGCGCGAAACGATGAAGCCTCAATACTTACCTCTTACTGCCAGCTACACCCCTGAAGTTGATACAATAGACGTCGTGTTACAGGTCGCAAATTTTTACCATACAGAAGGGGGGGCTTGGTATCCTATTGAAATAGGATTAGAGCCACAGGTAACAAAGTTAAGAGAGAGTCATCTTTCCATCGACCTGTTTTTATGCGGCGCTATTTTTATTATGGCTATATATTATTTAAGTCTTTATTTACACCGCAGAAAAGAAAAATCATCACTCATGTTCTCAATCTTTTGCCTACTGATGACATTTCGCTCACTTTTAACTGGCGAACTTTATATATCTGCTATTTTTCCTAACATAGGCTGGAGCTTATTGATCCAATTGGATTATCTGAGCTTTTATCTGGGGGTTCTATTTTTTGCAACATTCATCCATCTGTTATTCCCTCAATTATATTCTAAAAAACTTTTCAATAGCTTCATTGCTATATGTATCTTGTTCTCTGTGACCGTTGTTGTTTTCCCCATCAATATGTTTACCCAATATATCCCTATATTTCGAATTCTTACCCTCATTTTTGGTATATACACAACTTACATTCTCATCATAGCTGTTTTAAAAAAAATACCAGGGGCTAAAACACTTTTGACAGGCGGAGTTTTTCTTTTTCTGTCGATAATTAGCGACGTAACTTATCAACAAGGTCTTCTCGATCATTATTTTTTCTTTAGTTCAGACATTGGATATATTGTTTTCATTTGTTCTCAGTCATTTATTCTCATGATGAGATACACCAATGCATTTAACGAATCTGAACGCTTATTAGCGTCGGTTAATCGAGCTGAAAACGCAACCCATGCTAAGTCGCAATTTTTGGCAAAAATGAGCCATGAAATACGTACACCTTTGAATGGCATACTCGGTGTTGTGCAACTACTGGCGAAAACAAAGCTTACACAACTTCAGAAAGGTTACCTGAAAATAGTCGATGACTCCGGTGCGTTACTATTAAATATTATCAATGACATTCTGGATTTATCTAAAGTCGAAGCCGGAAAAATGACGCTAGAAAAAAGATCGTTCAACCTAGAAACTTTAACCGAAGGTGCCTTATTACTCTATCGGGCACAGGCCAGCCAAAAATCGATAGAACTATCTCTAGAGTATGATGCAAATTTAGCCAAATGTTTTATTGGTGATTCTATCCGCCTTAATCAGGTGCTACTTAACCTAACCCATAATGCCATTAAGTTTACTGATCAGGGCGCGGTTACCATTCAAATTACCGGCACCACTTTAACGCCAACCCACACTGGGATAGAAATAAGAGTCAAGGACAGTGGTATTGGTATTTCACCCGATGTTTTAGAAACGCTGTTTGATTCATTTAAACAAGCTGACGAGTCGACAACACGAAAATACGGTGGCACAGGGTTAGGCTTGGCTATCAGCAAACAAATTATCGAACTGATGGGCGGCAACATAAGCGCACAAAGCGAACTACAGATTGGATCCACTTTTGTAGTTTCATTGAACCTAAAGCGTGATGAAGAAAACCACGAAGAAGAATTTGTTGTTGAAGTTAATGAAGACAAAGCAACAATACCTGAAGCCAAATTATCAGGCTACATTCTGGTAGTAGACGATAGCGATATAAATCGCATTATTGCCCAATTCATGCTTGAAGGTTTCGGGCTCACCGTGGCGACTGCTGAAAATGGACAACAAGCATTGGATCAATTTCAGAAACATACCTTCGATATGATACTCATGGATTGCGAAATGCCAATAATGGACGGTTATGAGGCATCAAGAACCATTCGAGATATGCAATCAGGTGAAGCGCGCCCCCCTATTGTTGCGCTAACTGCAAATGCATACCAAGAGAACCGAAAAAAATGCGAGCAAGCAGGCATGGACGATTTTCTTAGCAAGCCAATAATGGAAGAAGCGCTATTAGACATTTTAAAAAAATGGCTGAAGCCCTAATAATCTGACGTCGGGCTCAGGCCATACTTTACCTAGTTGCTATCCATTAACTAGATAGCCAGTCTTGGAACTCGTCGCTATCGGTTTCCCGCTTGTTAATTGGATGATAACACACGCATCACTGTCACTTATTCCTCTCTTAAAATCCAATACGGCTCAGGTTGCATGGCTTTTTGACTCTTCTTTATGTTCTGTAAATGCAGTTTCAAATGTTCATTCAAGCTCGCAATCACTCACCCTTTGTATAGTGTTTTAACTTTAAGGTGACTATCGCTCAACATTTACATTTTTCTTAGCAAGACTCGGCATTGTATTCTTTACCAGTGGCCAAAATAATTGTTCGGCCCACTCTGCTTTTCGCATCCCCTCCACACCATAACTCTGTGGGTACTGGCGAGTAATTTTAGCCGTGCCAAACAATACATCCCAAAAGAAAAACATATTGCCGTAGTTTCCTTTGTAGTGAGTGGCCGGATCGTCTTTAGACAATCCATGGTGTCCACTGTGCGTGGAAGGCGTAGATATAATTCGTTCTAACAGCCACATAACTGGGTGTAACAACGGGATTTCATAGAGCGCTTTGTCCCATTTCCATTCTGAGTGTGCGCCCATAATAATAGCTAGTTTTGCAACAACGTAAAACGCGTAAGCCCAGCCTAAACCTAAGTAAATTAATATGCCTGAAAACCACAAGGATGGCATAAGCAGGTAATAAAAGAAGTTGTTGCGATATACAATTCTTATGCTCATATATTTCGCGTTATGGTGAGCTCGGTGCAACTTATACAAAGGGATATAACTGTGGCTGGTGCGATGCCACCAATATTGTGTCATATCATCAAATATGATCAGAAGAGCGAATTGCAGCCATATAGAAGTATAGTTTAACACCCCAGCATATTGCGGAACTAATAACGTGGCTAACCATGCAACGCTAAATAGTATAAAAGGTTGTGTAAAAACGAACAACAGCAAACCTCCCACTAACTCAACGATACCGTCAGCTTTGACTTCATTATGTTTATGAAAGAAAGTTGAGTGACGTGCTTCAATTAACGCAAAAACAACAAAAATACTAATAATGAATATTTGATAATGCATGATCTATCCTCTGTTTACTTTACAACTTTATCAGCGGCATACTTAGCAGAATATATACAAGCATAGAATTGATCAAAATGAACACATCGAATATGGTTAAGGCAGCTATGCCAGAAAAATTACTGATGTTATGTGCTACGTTTTCCCCCATCAAAGAGTACTCAGATGGATGCACTATTCACAACCGCGGTGAGTTAAAATCAGGTTTATCGATTATTTATTGTGGCCAAGTAAAAATTGGCAATTATGGGCTAGATGGCAAGTATCAGCATATGGCGACATTGGCGAAGGCAGATACTTTTGGTGAATTCACCTTGTTTAATAACCTTCCTCGAACTCATCATGCAATGGCAGTAGGAGTAACTAAAGTAATTCAAATGTCGGCCAATCAGTTTAGCCAATGTTCAAAAGGAACCCCTGAATTGAGCGCATTTTTACTTAGTTCAATGGGCCTTAAATTACATATAGCTCTAGAACGTTTAGATGATATTCAACGTCTTCCTACTTATATTAGATTGGCAAAAGTATTATTGCAGCATACTGATAAACAAGGACAGGTGGTTCTGCGTCAAAAAGATTTGGCCGAACAACTGGGAATAACCGTGCTGTGTTGTCATAAATCCATTAAGAAATTGGCAGCCCTATCATTAATAGAGACGTCTTACGGTGCCATACATATCAAGAACATGACGGATTTTACGCTGTGGTTAGAGGAAAAAATGAGTTTAGGGCAATTGTTAAAAAGTTAACTGCAGGATGCCTATTTAATGAGGATGAGGCTTATTTATCCAACATGCTTTATCCGTTTAGATAAAAACTAAGCCCTGCATAAACACGATTGTAAAATATTCAATACTCTTCGAGATTCTAGTAAAACATGCCAGAGATTTTGGCTCTAGCATGTTAATGATCAATCTATTTACACTATAGAGTATTACGGATTATGACTCAGGGCTTAAATCAATACCCAATGAGGCAGCCGCTTTAACAACATATTTATTAGTTTGCATCCCGCCAGCTTTTAGTTCTTCTGCATTAGCTTGGTCTTCAAGTGCATCCCAACTGGCTAACAAGTTTTCTGGAGTTTGTTGATCTGGTGATAAGTAAATACCGTCAGTTTCTTTAATGATTGCTCTGGCGTATCCCCCTGCCCTGCAGCCTAACTTTATGGATTAGTGATAGTCATAGTTAGCCACTTTGCAGTCAGTGCAGGCTTGTCTATCGAATCAATTTCGATAGTAATATCCCACGTTAGCAAAAATTGCCCAGGTCTTTTTTCAAGTACATTGGCTAATACCATATGCCCCCGAATTTTACAGTTGACGTTTACAGGATGTAAAAACCGAATTTTGTCAAAACCATAATTTAATCCCATCAGGGTATTTTCAATATTCACCCCAGCGTCGTGGGCAACAGCAGACAACAATGATAGAGATAAAAATCCATGGGCAATAGTGCTGCCAAAAGGTGTCTGCTTTGCCTTAACGGGATCAATATGAATAAACTGATGATCGTGGGTAGCATCGGCAAATATATCGATTTGCTCTTGAGTAATAGTAAACCAGCGTGACACACCGGTTTTTTTGCCAATATAGTCCGTTAAGTTTTGTGCTTGCATTGTAATTGTCATGAAAAGTCCTGTATCCGTCTGATTAACGAAATGCTTAAAGCAAATTTTGATAGTGGGCTTTTTAACCCTCGCGTGTCGATTTAACTCAGCCTAAGCCAGTAGTTTTTTGCCCAACTTTCCAAATTTTAGTTGGCACTTTAAAATGAGCAATCCAATCTGAAAGGAACAACTCTAGACTATAATAGTCAATTTCTTTAATACTTTTAACGTAGGCGACAGCCCTATGCAATTATCCCGATAAATAAACGAATCATTTAATGTGACTATCCCCCCTCTTTATAATATTTAACCTGAACTCGGGTTAGGACGTG
>JBLIIN010000041.1:0-10468 GCA_047635075.1 Methylophagaceae bacterium
GACAAGTATGGTCGAACAGTTGCTCGGTGTTATTTAGCAAACGGTGAAGAAATTAATCGTCTGATGATTGACAGCGGTAAAGCGGCTGAATATAAATATTTCACAAAAGGCTTTTATTCAAAGAAATGATCTTTGCCTTTTGTTGGCACCCTAATTTTCAGGATCCGATTTATTTAATATGTTATCAGGCCCCCACAGAACCTCCCTGTGATTAACTAGGTATCAGCTCCAAAAGGACCGTTCTAATATGAATTGAGCCTTATTGCTAAGTTAACAAGACTAATTAAAAAAATGCATCGACATTTTTAATACGAAACATAAAATTTGGTAAAGTGATATTGATGAGTGACAACACAACCCCACCAATAGAGCGGCTTTTAAAGCTAATCCACAATGAAAAAAAGGATTTAGTGGTACTAGTCTATCTCTCTTTCGGCTACAGCTTGATAACTGTTGCAACCCCTATTGCAATTCAGATATTGGTCAATAACGTCACCATGGGCGGCGTGATGCAGCCTCTCATCGTCACTTCTATCATATTATTCGGTTTATTAATTTTATCGGGTTTGATTTTTGTTTTAGAAGCCTATGTCGTCGAACTGATTGAACGCAGATTATTTGTTAATACGGCGATGCGAGTAGCAAAAAAAACGCAAGGGGCTGTTATTGATATTTATGACAAAAACAATCCTGTTGAGCTAGTCAATCGTTTTTTTGATATCACTACCATTCAAAAGTCAGCCGCTTCATTGTTAACCGTTGGGTTGATTGCCTCGATTCAAATCATCATTGGTAGCATCGTCATTATCTTTTACAGCCTTTATTTCGCTATTATTATTGCTGCTCTTTTTGTTTTTTTCTGGATTATTCTGCGTGTTTTTGGAAAAAATGCCACGCAAACAGCCATTGATGAATCGCAAGCAAAATATGCCACCGCAGATTGGCTAGAAACCATTCCGGGTAACTTTTATCTTTTTAAATTTTATAACGGTTTACAGCTCGCTGAAACCCGCACTAACAAACTAGCCAATGATTATCTAAGCAAACGCTCAAAGCACTTTGGACACTTATTTAAGCAACTTTTTGGGGCGGTCATCTTTTACGCCTTCATCGCCACTGCCATGTTGCTAGTCGGCGGTATGTTGGTTGTAAATAGTCAAATTAACTTAGGTCAGTTTGTCGCGACAGAATTAATATTTTTTGGTATCTTAGCGGCCTTTATTCGCATAGTGGCACTTCTGTCTGACTACTACGATATTATGGCGGCTGTTCACAAAATAGGCGTGCTCGATGACCTGCCACAAGAAGAAATAAAAAAAGACCAAGCATCGCTCTATGTCCTTGATAAATTAGCGGTTGAAAATGTCAGTTTTCCCTACAACGATCATGTAACAGCCATACAAAATGTTAGCTTTAAGCTTTCCAAAGGAAGCAGTCTTGCCATTATGGGTACATCTGGCACCGGTAAATCAACAATTATCGATCTAATTACAGCGTTGAGAAACCCAAACAAAGGCCAAATAGAATACAACGGCATCGATTTACGACAGATTAACCACCAGTCGTTAAGAAATACCATTGGAATTGCAAAAAATATTGAAGTCTTTGAAGGCAGCATCCTAAACAATATTCGCCTTGGGGATCGTGACATTACGATAAGCCATATTAACGAAGTCTTAGACAATCTTAGTTTAGCTGACGGTTTCTCACAATTAGAATACGGCTTAGATACGGTACTATCGAGTTTTGGCGCCCCTTTATCAACAACTCAACTTCAGCGACTGATGCTAGCAAGAGCAATTGTCACTAACCCTGAGTTGTTGATTATAGATGGTCTTATTGATAATTTTAACCAAGCGCAGACAGAAATTGTGATTGATTATTTAAAAACAATAAAACAAAACTGTATGTTAATACTGACAACGCGGTCAGAACACATTGCTGGTCAATTTGATCAACAACTAATGCTCGCTGATTTCATGAGGACTTAAACAATGAAAAATGTCAGCAACCCACATCAACAAGCCTTATCAAAGGCAGAAACACCGGTATTTGTCCGCAAATATACTAAATTTATTACTATTGCTTTTTTCCTGTTGCCGCTGCTCGCTATGTTCCTACCTTGGCGACAGAATGTTACTGCTATGGGCCAAGTCACTGCATTTTATGCTTCTGAACGTATACAAAACATTGATGCGCCTGTAAGTGGCGTTATCAGTAAATGGCATGTTGAAGAAGGTTCAATAGTCAAAAAGGGAGATGTATTAATTGAAATTAGTGATATTGATGTTCAGTTCAAGGAAAGATTAACCTCACAACGTAATAACCAACAAACTATATTGGATGCAAAGTCAGATGAGTTAAGGGCGTATCAAATTCAACAGCAGAATTTAATTTCTTCTCGCGATGCAAGAATATCTGCTGCTCAATTTAAACTAGATGTCGCTCAACAAACAATACTCTCTAGTTCAGAATCATTGAGTGCAGCTGATGCGGTGTTAGACACCGCAAAATTTCAATCAAGCCGCTTACAACGTTTGTTTTTAGATGGCTTAATATCCAAACGTGATTTAGAAGTCGCCGAACGAGACTACATTATTGCAAAACGTAGCATTAACAGTATGGAAGCCGACTTGAATTCGGCAAAAGCAGAAGCCAACTCAGCTTCTGCTGATATTTTACAAATCACAGCAGATACACAAGCCGCTCTAAACTCAAATATAGGTCTAATCAATAAAATAAAGGGAGAGCTTGCCGACAGCAAAAATAACTTAACTAACTCAGAAATCACCCTTTCTCGCCAAAGAATGCAAAAAGTGACGGCGCCCAGAGATGGGGTTATTCATCGCTTGCCCATTAATTCTGAATCACAAGTCATCTCTCAAGGACAACAGCTATTGGTTATTGTGCCAGACACCAATTCTCGCGCTGTAGAGCTCTGGGTTAACGGTCGCGATGCGCCACTTGTTGTCAAAGATAGTGAAGTTCGTTTAGAGTTTGAAGGTTGGCCAGCCATTCAAGTTTCAGGCTGGCCAAAAGCCAATGTGGGTACTTTTGAAGGAAAGGTAGCTTTTGTTGACCCAACAGATAACGGACTCGGAAGCTTTAGAGTGATGGTTGTTCCTGCGACTGATATTCAATGGCCATCACCTAGGTTTCTTCGCCAAAGCGTTAGTGCGCGTGCATGGATATTACTAGAAGAAGTCTCCATTGGGTACGAGCTATGGCGCCTAGTCAACGGCTTCCCTGCTCGCTTACCCAGAGCCGCTTCAAGCACCATGCAAAACCCATACTCTGGCCAGTGAATGCTCAATAATCGCATCAAAAACTGTATTTTATCATTTGTTAGCCTATGGCTCTCATTATCGGTACCCGCTGTGGTAGTTGCAGAGGAAAATCTGCCGATAATGAATCGTCTACAGCAAAATGAATCACTCACACTCGAAAACTATATCAACAAGCCGACAAAAACATTAAAAGAGGCCGTAACAGAGAGTAAAACACTAAAGCCTTTTTTAAATTTGGGGATAAAGGGTTCTGTGGGGTCTTATGGGGCTTCGGAAGAATATAACGTCTTGGAAAAAAACTTATCTAATGATAATAAAGCAATTCAATTCACCTTGGCTGACCTAAGAATAAAAGCACTTCGAAATAATCTGAAAATTAAAGTTGCTAAAATCACACCTGATATAGCCGCTAGTGATGTTAGGAGAGAAGATGCAAAGTTTGACCAAATATTCTACGTTTATGCTAAATATCAGGAAAATGACAACTTAGCTCGATCATCTGATTACGTCGGCTTCAACTCAACAAATCCAACCCTTGATCAACAAACCGTAAAACTCGATATATTAGCCCAAGAAAAATCAAGATTTGGAGCCGAAACCGGGATTAGAGTTCCGCTAAGAACCGGAGGCACTGTGACTTTAAGCACACCACTCGCTAGTGAAAGAACCCGTCGTAACAATGGTCAGTTCGACAGTAATCAGTATCAAAGTGCATTGCGTTTTTCATTTAGTCAACCACTACTCAGAAATGCAGGCCGTGATGTTAATGAAGCGAGTATTCGCATCGCTGAATTTAAGCAGCAAGCAGCCTCCTTAAATGCACGGTTGCAGAGTATTCGAATTATAGCGATGGTTGATAAAGCTTATTGGCAGCTTTATGAAAGTTGGGGCGAGTTAGATGTAAGAAGGCAGCAGTATGAGTACGCCTTACAAAACTTGACGATGGTTGTCACGAGAGTTAAAGAAGGTATAACGGCTAGCGTAGAAATTAACCGAGCTCAAATTGGTGTCGCAGACCGCTTGGAAGCATTAATCATAGCCGAAACCACTTTAAAGCTATCGAACAGGCAATTACAGTTTTTACTCAATGATATTTCAGATGATCCTTCAATGGATTCTATTTTCCTGCCTGTCACCCTGCCCAATCTAGTTAATTATGACATCAACCGTAAAAAGCTACTGCAAGATGCATTGGAAGGTCGTATTGAATTACTCAGCCAAGAACTTCAACTATCTGCTGATTTAGCCAAGATAAATTATCTAGAAAATCAAACCCTTCCACTCTTTACCGTTGATTATCAATATGGCGCTCTTTCCAATACTCTTAACAGCTCTCAGAATGTACTAAACGGAGACTTTAATGATTGGTCAATCGGTTTTAAATTTGAGATGCCTATCAGCAATGAGGCAAACAAAGCACGCTTAGCAAAAGCAGTACAACAAAGAGGGCAGCGCTTGACGACGCGAACCTTGCAAGCACTGACAGTCAAAAAAGAGATTTATGATGCTGTTGATACCATTGAGAAAAACTGGCAGAGAATCATAGCCGCTAGACAACAGGTACTTATCGCAGGCATCAATTACGAAGCTGAGCTAAAGCAATTTAATGAGGGTTTAAGAACAATGACTGAAGTGCTTGAAACTTTGACTAGACTTGGTGAGGCACAAATCAAAGAAATTAAAGCCATAGGCGACTATCAAATTGCATTGGTCGATACTGCTTATGCCACAGGGACCTTACTTGGATACAGTAAACTCGATTTCACACTCTAGACAACAAAACCAGTTCGATTTCTATATTTAGCTATGCGGTATCTAACACGTCCGTTTGATACTGCCAATAATCGCCACCTCTGCTGGAACAAAATAAACTTATTCGTCCTTTGACCCGATTCTAATTACATTGAGTTGTACTAAAACCGCCAGCAACACCGTCTTACAAGCATTTGTAAAAGATCCAATAATATGAAAAGCCACAATGACATTTCTGGTATAATTTACGGCTAATATTACAGTAATTTCAGGATTATACTCTCATGAGAATTGCTCAAGAAGCGCTTACCTTCGACGACGTTTTACTTCTTCCCGCTTACTCAAACGTTCTGCCCCGAAACGTCAGTCTGACCACCAAATTAACACGAGATATTGATATCAATATCCCATTATTGTCTGCTGCCATGGATACGGTAACAGAGAGTCGCTTAGCGATTGCAATGGCACAAGAAGGTGGTTTAGGGATTTTGCACAAGAATATGACCATCGAAGAGCAAGCCGATGAAGTTCGCAAAGTGAAAAAATTTGAAAGTGGCGTGGTTCGTAACCCCATTACTGTCGGTCCAGACACTACCATTGGTGAAGTCGTCGAATTAACGCGAGCCAACAAAATTTCAGGGGTACCGGTTGTCGAAGGACAAGATCTTGTCGGTATCGTTACCAGCCGTGATCTTCGTTTCGAAACCCGTTTCGACAACCCCGTCTCTCTGGTGATGACGTCAAAAGAAAAATTGGTCACCGTGAAAGAAAATACTGAACGTGAGGAAGTCTTAAATCTCCTTCATACCCATCGTATCGAGAAAGTCCTTGTTGTCGATGACAAATTTCACCTAACGGGTATGATCACAGTCAAAGATATTCAAAAATCGTCAGATAATCCATTGGCTTCAAAAGACAACCAAGAACGTTTGCGTGTCGGTGCTGCTGTTGGCATTGGCCCTGAAAGCCAAGAACGTGTTGCCGCTCTGGCTAATGCTGGCGTCGATGTTATCGTTGTCGATACTGCACACGGCCATTCACAAGGCGTACTAGATCAAGTCAAATGGGTCAAAACACATTATCCAGAAGTCCAAGTTATTGGCGGTAATATTGCCACAGGTGCCGCTGCTATCGCTTTAGTGGAAGCGGGAGCAGATGCTGTTAAAGTCGGTATTGGTCCTGGTTCTATCTGTACAACACGAATTGTGGCAGGCGTCGGTGTTCCTCAAATATCAGCAATCAGTAATGTGGCAAAAGCCTTGGAAGGAACCGGCGTGCCTTTAATTGCTGACGGCGGTATTCGCTATTCAGGTGATATTGCAAAAGCCCTTGTAGCGGGTGCTCATACAATTATGATTGGTGGAATGTTTGCAGGTACAGAAGAGGCCCCTGGTGAAGTCGAACTATTCCAAGGTCGCGCCTACAAATCTTATCGAGGCATGGGATCAATGGGTGCAATGCAACAAAAGCAGGGATCAAGTGATCGTTACTTCCAAGAATCAAGTGAAGCTGACAAATTAGTCCCAGAAGGTATTGAAGGCCGCGTAGCCTTCAAGGGTAATCTGGGCCCAGTAATTCATCAACTATTAGGGGGTATTCGTGCCAGCATGGGCTACACAGGTTCAGCCAATATTGAACAAATGCGTACCAAACCAGAATTTGTTCGAGTCACATCAGCAGGCATGAATGAAAGTCATGTCCACGATGTCACCATCACTAAAGAAGCGCCAAACTATCGCGTCAATTAATTCATTTCTAGCCCATACCGCACCCAGCGATATTGGCTATTCAAAATCGCACTACATTAGAGACCGCTATGAGCAGCCAACTTCATGATCACCGTATTCTTATCCTTGATTTCGGATCACAATACACACAACTGATTGCTCGCCGCATTCGTGAAACGGGGGTCTACTGTGAATTACGTGACCCAGACATCAGTGAGCAAGACATCAAGGACTTTGCCCCCAAAGGCATTATCTTGTCAGGCGGTCCCGACTCAACCATTGGAGATACGGCACCCGTCGCGCCCCAAGCTGTTTTTGAATTCGGCGTTCCTGTCCTTGGCATTTGTTACGGCATGCAGACGATGGCGACACAACTCGGCGGCAAAGTAGAATCATCCGCACACCGAGAATTCGGTTACGCGCAAATTCGTGCTCGCGGCCATTCAAATTTATTACGCGATATTGAAGACCATCGGACCCAAGAAGGCTATGGCCTACTCGATGTATGGATGAGCCATGGTGACCATGTCACTGAACTACCAGATGGTTTCAAATTGATCGCAAGTACCGATAGTGCTCCTATTGCTGGCATCGCTAACGAAGATAAACACTTCTATGGCCTACAATTTCATCCTGAGGTCACTCATACGTTACAAGGACAAGCCATCATATCGCGTTTCTTAACTGAAATTTGTCAATGTGATACCTTATGGACATCAGAGCATATCATCGAAGACAGCATTGAAACTATTCGTAAACAAGTCGGCGCTGATCATGTATTACTTGGCTTGTCAGGCGGGGTTGATTCTTCTGTTGTTGCAGCGTTATTACACAAAGCCATTGGCACACAACTCACCTGTGTCTTTGTTGATAATGGCTTACTTCGTGAAAATGAAGGCGATGAAGTAATGGCCATGTTTGCAAAAAATATGGGTATTAAAGTCATACGCGTTGATGCTGAACAACGATTTTTATCTGCACTAGCAGGAGAAAATGAACCCGAAGCCAAACGTAAAATTATTGGTAAAGCTTTTGTCGATATTTTTGAAGAAGAATCCAACAAAATTGCAAACGTAAGATGGCTTGCCCAAGGCACAATCTATCCCGATGTGATCGAGTCTGCTGCCGCCAAAACAGGTAAAGCTCAAGTCATAAAGACACATCACAATGTAGGTGGTTTACCTGATTACATGAAGCTAGCGTTATTAGAGCCGTTACGTGAATTGTTCAAGGATGAAGTCCGTAAATTGGGCGTAGCCTTAGGGTTACCACGAGACATGGTCTACCGCCATCCGTTCCCCGGGCCTGGTTTAGGTGTTCGAATTTTAGGTGAAGTCAAAAAAGACTATGCCGACCTATTACGCAAAGCCGATAAAATCTTTATCGATGAGTTGTATAACCATGATTTATATAATAAAACCAGCCAAGCCTTTGTTGTTTTCATCCCGATCAAATCTGTTGGTGTAATGGGTGATGGCCGCCGCTACGATTATGTGGTGTCACTACGCGCTGTCGAAACTATTGATTTTATGACCGCTCGCTGGGCTCACTTGCCCTATGATTTTTTAGGCCTTGTCTCAAATCGAATTATTAATGAAATTGAGGGCATCTCACGCGTAACCTACGATATTTCTGGTAAGCCGCCTGCCACCATTGAGTGGGAATAATAAGCCAACGGGTATTGCACAGCTTATTCTGTTGCATAATTTGAGCTCAAGGCCCTAACGGGTTTGAATGCGAATCAAACAGACGCCGGTTTTTGGAATCTTCCTTGTTACAATTGACACTTATTAACGCATGAACAGACGCCATCATAACTAGCTTTTGTCAGCCGAAACTGTCTTAGCGCCGGCCAGATATCCTAAACTATGCCCAAGCTCTGACCCTGATAACCCATCAGTATGAGGGCTATCAAGTTCTCACATTAATTCTCGTGGACTGCCTCATCCTGATATAACTACTCAAGCTGCCCAACTTGAAACATCGCTCTTGCAAATTGTCAGGTAGCGATTAATCGGTCCATCGCTACATTAAATAAATAAACTTAAGCTCAGGGCAGACAATGTCAGGACTTTATCTCACTTAAAAAACTCGAATAAGATTAATCTGTTCCAGTCAAAACTAATCTAAACAAAAATCATTACTCTCACCCCATCATTCCCCCTCGGGATAAACAGGATTTTATCTTCTAACGTCGTGCTATTTCGCACATATCAGCCCGCGAACAATTTTAGGGCGCGGGCTGCACCAGATCAGTGCTGGCTCTCCAGATATCTTTGTTTTTTTCTCTCGTTTTTAAGACAATAATCAACAAAGACAGTGAGTTGAACAATTTGGCGAGTTTTTTGCATGTTGTAGGTCAGCAACATATGTTGTAATTCGGCAACGCGTTTAGCGCTGATCAATAAAAATACTTTATAGGAAAAAAACATGCATAACTTAACAAGTAAAATCGGAGCAGGCCTGATTCTTATGAGCTCCACTATGGTCGCTCAAGCTGAATTGTCTGGAAACATCTCAATGAGTAATAACTACCTCTGGCGCGGATTGACTCAATCACTAGATGGGCCTGCAATCTCAGGTGGTTTGGATTACGCGCATGACTCAGGTTTTTATGCCGGCACATGGGTGTCAAACGTTGAGTATGCAGCAGATGACCAATTCTCTTACGAGCACGACATTTACGCAGGTTTTGCCGGTGAAACTGATGGCGGCCTTAGCTACGACTTGGGTTATTTGTATTACAACTACAACACCCAAGCTAACTTTGACTTTAGCGAGATCTACGGATCATTGGGATATGCTGGTTTCAGCGTAACAGCTTATGTTTTGGTTGACACTGAGGCATCTGAAGGTGATGGTCAAGGCGTCATTGGAGAAGACTATGACTTTGGTTTTGGTGAAGCGACCTATGTCTCTGCAGATTATGGTTTTGCAATGCCTAACGTGGAAGGTGTAGACATTGGATTACATGTCGGTTATCACGATGGCGATTTCGTAGATGCGTTTAACTTCGCTGACGGTACTATGCATTACATGGACTGGAACGTTTCTGTCGCTAAAGGTGGTTTCACATTCGTCGTCTCTGATACTGACCTCGATGCGTCACCAGATAGTTTGAATAACGATACTATGAAATACGTTATCTCTTACGGCGTAGACTTCTAGAGTTTAGATACACGTACACAAAAAAGGCCGGTTTTACCGGCCTTTTTTTTAACTAAGTTATTGTCAATAGTGTCATCTTTTTATGCGGTCATGACCCGCATTTTTTTCTTGATCCTGTGTCAGAAATTCAAAAACACTCATTTTTTTCATATATTTATCGTCATCACTTCGATCGCCGGCAGAATCCTCCGCTTGGCTCGCAGCCACATCTTCAATTGAAAAACTCTCTAATGCCGCCACACAGGCTCGGCGAGCAGCTAGGATAGAGGCTTTCATCGTTGCCTCACTGTCGATTTCATCGTTTGCGCGCATTGATGAAACAACCCCCGCAGCAACACCACGGCACTCACGGTTAACATCACTCAAAGCCAGCGTTGGGCTGAACATTGACACCCCTAGCGTGATTATTAGCAGTTTTTTCATCATTCAACCTTTCAAAATAATTACAATACCTACACATTACCTCAACCTCAGTTTCTGATCCAGTTAACAAGCAATATGATCAACTAACAAACAGTTCGGAACAGAATGATA
>JBLIIN010000042.1:0-10396 GCA_047635075.1 Methylophagaceae bacterium
GATGGTCACGATTTCATCGCAGCAGCACGCCAGGCCGGTGCCAGTGCGGCATTAGTATCAAGCCTACAAGAGGATGCCTTACCTCAATTTGTCGTTGCAGATGTCATTACCGAGTTTGGTCGACTAGCGGCGTATTGGCGAGAGCAAAGTCCCTGTAAAGTTGTTGCCATTACTGGGAGTAATGGCAAAACAACGGTTAAAGAAATGTTGGCATCTATTTTGTCGCAAAGCCACCGAGTTATTGCGACAACAGGTAATCTCAATAATAACTTAGGCGTGCCATTGACCTTATTCAGGCTGCAAGCTGATACTGATTTTGCCGTGATTGAAATGGGTGCAAATCATCTGGGTGAAATTGCAGAGTTGGTGACAATAGCGCAGCCCAATGTGGCAATGATTAATAATGTCGGTGCAGCCCATATTGAGGGATTTGGCAGCCTTGAGGGGGTTGCAACAGCAAAGGGAGAAATTTTCTCTCACTTACCAGAAGATGGTGTTGGCATTGTAAATGCTGATATGCCTTACCTGTCTCAATGGCAGAGGATATTAGGCCAGCACAAAATGATGACCTTTAGTTTAGAAGCGGATGCAGATACAAAAGCGATAGATTGTCAATCAGATGTGATGGCCAGTCATTTCATGGTCAAGTGTGATGATATTTTTCATTATATTCACTTACCTTTACCGGGTATTCACAATGTTGCCAATGCTTTAGCAGCAATCACAGTTTGCAAAGCATTAACAATATCAGGTGAAGATATGGCTGTGGGTCTTGCTGAAATAGAAGGTGTACAGCATCGCCTACAGTTGCGCTACGGACCGGCTAATGCAACCTTGATTGATGACACTTACAACGCAAACCCCAGCTCATACCAACAAGCGATCTCGACATTAAAAGCCTTTTCAGGACCACACTGGCTAGTACTCGGTGACTTCGGTGAACTCGGTGATGATGAAGAAAAAATTCATAGCGAACTTGGTCATCAAGCCAAAGCGGCGGGAATCGCTGAGATATTAACAATCGGTAAAAACAGTCAATTAGCCAGTATCGCTTTTGGTGAAGGTGCACAACATTTCGATGATATTGCAAAATTACAAAAGCATTTAGAGGCAACGTTAACTGAGGATGTGACTTGTTTAATCAAGGGTTCACGATTTATGCAGCTTGATAAATTAGCCGATGGCCTTGCTAAGAAAGGGGAAGAGTAATGTTATTGTATCTAGCAGACTATTTAAGCCAGTTTGATAGTGGCTTTACAGTATTTCAGTACTTAACATTACGTTCAATTTTAGGGGTCATAACAGCATTAGGCATTGCTCTAATTGTAGGCCCAAGCATGATTCGCCGGTTAAGCTTCAAACAAATTGGTCAAGTGATTAGAGAAGATGGGCCACAATCCCATTTAAGTAAATCAGGTACGCCAACGATGGGTGGAGCCCTGATTTTGGTCGCTATTGCAGTCAGCACCTTGCTTTGGGCTGACCTGACTAATCGATATGTTTGGGTTGTTTTATTGGTGACATTGGCTTTTGGAGTCATTGGATTCATAGATGATTACATCAAATTAGTTCGCCAAGATACAAAAGGACTATTGAGCCGTTACAAATATTTCTGGCAGTCAGTTGTGGGTGCTGGCGCGGCTATTTTTCTATACAACACTGCGGCTTTACCCGCTGAAACCGAACTGATTATTCCCTTCTTCAAAGATGTGATTATTCCGCTAGGGGCATGGTATATGTTGCTAACCTATCTTGTTATTGTTGGCAGCAGTAATGCAGTTAACCTAACAGATGGGTTAGACGGCTTAGCGATCTTACCCACGGTGATGGTGGCAGGAGCACTCGGCTTATTCAGCTACCTAACAGGACATTCAGAGTTCGCTCGTTATCTATCAATTCCATATATTCCAGGCGCCGGTGAGCTCACAATATTTTGTGCTGCCATGGTGGGATCTGGACTCGGTTTTTTATGGTTTAACACTTATCCTGCTCAGGTTTTCATGGGAGATATCGGTGCGTTAGCCTTGGGTGCGGCGCTGGGTTGTGTTGCAGTAGTGGTCCGGCAAGAACTCGTATTACTCATTATGGGTGGTGTATTTGTTATCGAAACCTTATCTGTTGTCGTGCAGGTAGTGTCCTATAAGCTACGCGGCAAACGCGTATTCTTAATGGCACCAATACACCATCACTATGAATTAAAAGGATGGCCAGAGCCACGCATCATAGTACGGTTCTGGATCATTACAGTCTTTTTAGTCTTAGTCGGTATCGCGACTTTAAAAATCAGATGATAAATAATAAACAAAAATTCACAGAGACTTTCTTGATTATTGGTTTAGGCCAAACAGGGTTGTCTTGTGCCCGCTTTCTAGTCAAAAAAGGGTACGTTGTGGCTGTGATGGATACCCGCGATAAGCCACCTGCTTTAGAGGTATTACAGGCAGAATTACCTGAGGTTTTAGTTCGAACCGGTGGGCTAAGTCATGATTGGATGTTACGCAGTGACACCATTATACTAAGCCCAGGTGTCGATCCACGTTTACCAGAAATTAAAGCAGCACGAGAATTAGGCATAGAGATCATCGGTGATGTTGAGTTATTTACGCGTTACATCACTGAACCAGTGATTGCGATAACCGGTTCCAATGGCAAAAGTACGGTAACAACCATGATTGCAGAAATGGCAGTCATGGCTGGTAAAAATGTCCAAGTTGGTGGAAATTTGGGAGTGCCAGCCTTGGAGTTAATTATTGAGCCGGGGCCTGATTTTTATATTCTAGAGTTATCTAGTTTTCAGCTAGAAACAGTTTCATCATTAAATGCAAAAGCGGCGGTTGTGCTAAATATTAGTCCTGACCATCTTGATCGCTATGATAATCTGCAGCAATATCAAAATGCCAAAGCAAAAATCTATGTTGGCTCAGACACGATGATCATCAATCGAGATGATCCGGTTGTTAATAGTTGGCCGAGAGACGATCGTCGTCAAATTGGTTTTACACTTAATACGCCCAAAGACAATGAATTTGGGCTAATTCGTGATGAAGGGCAAACATATTTGGCTCAGGGCCAACAAAAGTTAATTGATACAGAAAAGTTACAAATTACCGGCAAGCACAACATGGCCAATGCATTAGCTGCATTAGCTTTGGGCAACGCTATGGCCTTGCCAATGGGCGCCATGTTGCAATCAATTAGTGAGTATCGAGGTTTACCTCATCGTTGTCAGTTAGTGGAAAAACAAGATGGCATTCGTTGGATCAATGATTCCAAGGCGACCAACGTTGGAGCATGCATAGCGGCGATTGAAGGATTAGCTAACAATAAAAATATTATTCTAATCGCAGGTGGCATTGCTAAAGATCAAGAGTTTTCAGCCTTAAATCCGGTTTTAAGTGAGTATGTCAAAACAATACTGATAATAGGACAAGATGCTAAGTTAATTGCGGAAAGTGTGCCTGACAATGTAATGCAATATTATTGTCAAGATATGGCCTCGGCACTAGAGCAGGCAAAATTAGAGGCAGTTAAAGGCGATACCGTTTTGTTGTCACCAGCCTGCGCCAGTTTTGATATGTACGACAACTACATTAAACGTGGTGATAGTTTCATCCATTCGGTGGAGGAATTATTGACATGAGTAAAGTGATTCAAATATATGACTTTGACCGTGCCTTGATTTTTGCTGCGGGGACTTTATTAGTTATTGGTTTGATCATGGTGGGATCAGCCTCTATTTCAATTGCCGATAGCAAATTCAACGAGCCTTTATTTTATTTTAATCGCCAACTTATTTTTGCTTTAGTCGGTATCGCTATGGCTGCTATGGCACTTACTGTTCGTTTAGAAGTATGGCGACAATTAGCACCATTACTGCTCTTGATTGGTGTCGGATTATTGATGTTAGTCCTTATCCCAAGTATTGGCCGCGAAGTAAATGGAAGCAGGCGCTGGTTGCCATTGGGTCCCGTCAACATCCAAGTAGCTGAAATTATCAAATTATTCTCAATCGTTTATGTGGCTGACTATTTACACCGCCATCATGGACAACTACATGGGTCTTTTTTCAAAGTATTTGGCCCTTTAGTGTTACTGGGTGTTGCAGCAATATTATTATTGTTACAACCCGACATGGGGTCGGTCGTGGTTATCTTATCGACAGTATTAGCAATGTTATTTCTCGGTGGAGCACGGTTAGATGTATTTGCCGCCTTAATGATTATCTTCACCGGCTTATTTACGGTATTAGTTTGGTTTGCACCCTACCGTTTACAACGCCTACAAACCTTTATGGATCCTTGGCAAGATCCCTTTGGCAGTGGCTTCCAATTAACTCAGGCTTTAATAGCATTTGGTCGTGGAGACTGGTTAGGAGTCGGGCTAGGTAGTAGCATGCAAAAACTATTTTATCTACCAGAAGCCCACACTGATTTTCTCTATTCAATTTTAGCCGAAGAACTTGGGTTAGTAGGCGCAATAATTACCTTAATATTGTTCTCCATTTTTGTCTGGCGTGCTCTGGCAATTGGACGGGCTGCAGAATTGGCAGGACAAGTTTTCGGAGCACAAATAGCCTATGGCATTGGGGTATGGATAGGGTTACAAGCTTGTGTGAATATGGGTGTGAATATGGGCGTATTACCGACAAAAGGACTAACACTGCCATTGATGAGTTACGGCGGTAGTAGTTTGTTACTGACGTGTTTAGCCATTGCATTACTCTGTCGCGTTGATTTAGAAACGCGTTTTCCCGAACAAGCTTCAGCTAGGGTGAAACGCTAATGACCAATATTATGATTATGGCTGGTGGGACGGGAGGACATGTGTTTCCAGCATTGGCGGTAGCGGATGTATTAAGGCAGCGTGGTGTTAATGTTGCTTGGATGGGAACAGCAAGGGGTATTGAAGCCAGATTGGTACCAGAAGCGGGTTATACCTTAAACCTAATTAGTGTGAAGGGTCTACGAGGTAATGGTCTAATCGGCTGGCTCACCGCGCCGTTTAAATTAGTCACAGCAGTGCTTGAAGCAATGGCAGCCTTGAAAAGTCATCAATCAGATATTGTTTTAGGCTTAGGTGGTTTTGCATCTGGCCCAGGAGGGGTTGCTGCTTGGTTATTAAGAAAACCGCTGATCGTTCATGAACAGAATGCGATACCTGGCTTAACCAATAGAGTGCTGGCCAAATTAGCAAGACGGGTATTACAGGGTTTTCCGAACAGTTTTACCCAAGCTGAATGGGTCGGTAATCCTGTAAGAGCAAGTATTGCAGCCCTGAGTGAACCGACAGAAAAAGCCAATAAAGCACAAACGAAATTATTAATATTAGGGGGAAGTTTAGGTGCTAAATCGTTAAACAGGCTATTGCCTGAAGCATTATATATTGTGGGTGAGCAGCATGATTTCCTAGTGAAGCACCAATGTGGTCAAAAACATTTTGAAGCTTGCCAGCAAACCTATAAACAAGCGGGTGTTGAGGCTGAAGTCGATCCATTTATTGCTGATATGGCAACGGCCTACGAATGGGCAGATATTGTAGTCTGTAGAGCAGGGGCATTAACAATTGCAGAATTGTCAGCAGTTGGAGTCGCGTCAGTTTTAGTGCCTTACCCCTTTGCGGTTGATGACCATCAAACCCATAATGCGGCTGCTTTAGTCGATGTCGGGGCAGCCATATTGATGCCTGAAAAAAAATTAACTGCAAAAGCTTTAGCTGAACAGTTAGTGCTGTTAACGGCAGAGTCTGAGACTTTGTTTGCAATGGCTAAGGCCGCAAGAACACAGGCGAAACCAGAAGCCGCAGAGACAATTGCCGACGTTTGCATGACGGTGAATCATGAATAAACTGATTTCAGCCATGCAAAGTCGTATCAAACATATCCACCTTATAGGGGTGGGCGGTGTCGGTATGGGCGGGATTGCAGAAGTGTTGTTGAATTTAGGATATCGTGTCACTGGGTCGGACCTTCGCGAAAATGCCTTAATTGTACATTTACGTAATTTGGGCGCCAGCATTGAAATTGGTCATGATGAAAAGCATTTAGAAGGGGCAGATGTTATTGTCATTTCTACAGCAATAGATGCAGAAAACCCAGAGTTAGTAGCCGCTAAACAACAACGTATACCGGTCGTACCTAGGGCTGAAATGTTAGCTGAATTAATGCGTTTCAGTTATGGCATCGCAGTAGCAGGCACCCATGGCAAAACGACAACAACCAGTTTAATTGCTGCATTATTAAGCGAGGGTGAGTTGGATCCTACCTTTGTGATTGGTGGCCGTTTGAATAGTGCGGGTAGTAATGCCAAATTGGGTTCAGGTCGTTATTTAGTGGCAGAAGCCGACGAAAGTGATGCTTCATTTTTATATCTACAGCCTGTGATTGCTGTGGTGACTAATATTGATGAAGATCACTTAGCGACCTATGACGGTGACTTTAATAAGCTCAAAGCGACATTCTTAGAGTTCATCCATCACTTACCATTTTACGGTCTGGCTGTAATGTGTATCGATGATCCTGTGATTAAAGAAATATTGGATAAGGTGACACGCCCAGTTCTGACCTACGGAGAGTCTGAAGAAGCAGATTTTCAACTGACAGATTTGAAGCAAGCAGAAGGTCAAAGTCACTTCACAGTGACGAATAAAGCTAACGGTAAGTTTGCTTCAATGACGTTAAACATGCCAGGTTTACATAATGCCTTAAATGCAACTGCAGCCTATGTCATAGCAAGACAGTTAGATGTCTCTATACAAGCATGCCAGAACGGTTTAAATAATTTTGCTGGAATAGCGCGTCGGTTCAATATTTTAGGAAATATTAATATCGAGAGTGGACAAGCTTTATTAATAGATGACTATGGCCATCACCCAACGGAATTAGCCGTGGCAATTGCGGCGACACGTGCTAGCTGGCCAGAGCGTCGTTTAGTATTGTTATTTCAACCACACCGTTACAGCCGTACCCGCGATTTATTTGATGATTTTGCTCAAGTACTATCAAGTGTCGATTTATTATTGATGCAAGAAGTCTATCCCGGCGGAGAAAAACTCATTGCAGGAGCTGATAGCAAAAGTTTATGCCGAGCAATACGTACTCGAGGTCAAGTTGACCCGATTTTTGTTGAAGATAACACAACTTTATTTGCGTTATTGCCGAGTTTGTTAATCGATGGCGATATTTTGATGACGATGGGAGCGGGTGATATTGGTTCTACATCGCTTGAAATTGCACAAAAAATGGGAGGTCATGCGGCATGACAGACTTCTTGAATTTACATGGTGAATTAAAAATAAATGAGCCATTAGCTAAACATACATCGTGGCGAGTTGGTGGCCCTGCTCATCTGTTTTATAAGCCAACAGATAAAGTTGATTTAGGTGTCTTTTTGAGTCAGTTACCGGTCACAGAGCCCATTCTATGGCTTGGTTTAGGCAGCAACTTATTAGTCCGTGATGGTGGGTTCCCTGGAGCAGTGATTTCAACAGCTGGTATCTTACAAAACTTTACTGTTAATGAGCGTTCAATTGAAGCCGAAGTGGGAGTTTATTGCAGTAAGCTTGCTAAACAAGCAGCCAAAGCTAGTTTGAACGGTGCCGCCTTCTTTGCTGGGATTCCAGGTACATTTGGAGGAGCCTTAGCGATGAATGCCGGTGCTCATGGCACTGAAACTTGGACATTGGTGTCACAAGTGACAACAGTAGATCGTCAAGGCCAGTTTCACCAAAGAACACCAGATGAATTCGAGATTAGTTATCGTAATGTGGTGAGTCCAAATGAAGAATGGTTTATTTCGGGCACAGTTTCTTTAAAACAAGGTGATCAAGCTCAAGAAACTGCTGAAATTAAAACTCTATTAAAACGACGTAATGAAACACAGCCAACCAATCAACCTTGTGCGGGTTCTGTCTTTAGAAACCCCGGTAATGACTTCGCTGGACGTTTAATTGAGTTATCAGGACTAAAAGGCTTAAGCATTGGCGGTGCTGCAATTTCAGAAAAGCACGCGAATTTTATTGTGAACACAGGAGATGCGACAGCAGATGATATCGAGTCGCTAATTCTCTTAATTCAACAAAAAATAGCGTTAGAGCATGGTGTAGAGCTACAAGCAGAAGTACACATTGTGGGGGAAACACGATGATGACTAGTTTTGGCAAAGTAGCCGTATTGATGGGAGGTCAATCAGCAGAACGCATTATCTCACTTAGAAGTGGTGACGCTGTCTTAGCGGCATTAATAAGCCAAGGTATTGATGTCCATAAAGTGGATGTTGGGCAGGACATTGCACAGCAATTAACGGCAGGAATGTTTGATCGTGCCTTTATTATCCTCCACGGCCGTGGGGGTGAGGATGGTGAAATACAAGGTGTTCTTAATAGCTTAGCAATACCTTATACCGGTTCAGATATCACAGGTGCGGTGTTGTCGATGAATAAAGCATTGAGCAAAGATATTTGGCGACAAGTTAACCTACCCACAGCAAACTTTTCTCATGTTGATAACCAGACCGATCCAGATAAGCTAATCAGCCAATTAGGGTTACCGCTATTTGTGAAACCAGTCAACGAAGGGTCAAGCATTGGAATGACGAAAGTCACTAAATTAACTGACTTGCTTCCAGCAATCGAAACGGCTTTGATGTATGACGAAGAAGTGATTGCTGAACAATGGATAGAGGGCGGTGAATATACTGTAGCGATATTAGATGGTGTTGTATTACCCGTAATCAGGCTCAAAACACCAAATGACTTTTACGATTTCGATGCTAAATATGAGGCTAATACAACTGAGTATTTATGTCCTGCAGGGTTAAACAAATATGATGACGCTCTTTGTCAGAACTTAGCTTTAGAAGCCTTTAAGGCCCTAAGAATGAGTGGTTGGGGCAGAATTGATTTGATGCGGGATCAACAAGGGCAGTTCTACTTGTTGGAAGCAAATAGCATTCCAGGATTGACTGACCATAGTCTCGTCCCGATGGCAGCACTTCAAGCGGGATTAAGTTTTGAGCAGTTAGTCACAAAAATCCTTGAAACCAGTATCAACAAGGAGGTGAAGTAATGGCTAGACAAGTTAAACGTGGCGCTACGCGCAAACCAGTGCGTAAAGAGAAAAAAGTGATTGCTTGGCATTACATTGCCCGTCAAGGTTTAGTGATATTGGCCTTACTAACTGCAGTGACGGGTATCTTGTATGCGCGTCAAAGTCATATTTTGCCTATTTTACATGTCAGCGTAGAGGGTGAATTTAGTCATGTAGATAAAGAAGTATTGGTTAAGGCGGTTAAGCCGCACACCCGTGGAAGTTTCTTAAGTATCGATGTTGATAAAGTTAGCGACGCCGGCGAAGAGCTTGCTTGGATTAAACAAGTCCGAGTTCAGCGTGTTTGGCCCGACAGTTTACATCTTGTTGTTGAAGAACAAATTCCTGTAGCGCGATGGAGAAAAGCAGCCTATGTGAATGATGAGGGACAACTATTTCCCGAATCAAAAAAACCTTTCCCTGCCGCGTTAGCAATCTTGACTGGACCAGAAGATAGCCAAGTATTGATGACAAAGCGTTATCTAGATATGAACAAAGCATTAAAGCACCACGGTTTGGAAATAAAAGAACTAGTGATGGATCGGAGACGTGCTTGGAGTATGGCATTAGATAACGGTGTCAAAGTTGTATTAGGCCGCGCAGAAAGCCAACAACGGTTTGAACGGTTTTTACGCGTTTATCGGGATGGCTTACAGCGCTATCAATCACAGATTGTCGAAATGGATATGCGCTATCCAAACGGCTTATCGGTAATTTGGAAGACAGGGCAAACTCCTGATTTTAACGGAATAGTATGATGACAAAAAAAAGTGATAAAGACTTGATTGTAGGCTTAGATATTGGTACTTCCAAGGTGGTGGCGATTGTCGCTGCACAGATTTTGGATGCAGGACCAAGCGAGAATAAGCTTGAGATCATCGGTATTGGAACCCATCCTGCTCGGGGAATGAAAAAAGGCGTGGTGGTGAATATTGAATCCACTGTGCAATCAATCCAGCGTGCCGTTGAAGAGGCCGAGTTAATGGCAGGTTGCCAAATCCATTCTGTTTATGCCGGTATAGCAGGAAGTCATATTCGTAGCTTGAACTCACACGGCACAGTGGCAATAAGAGATAAGGAAGTAACTCAAGGTGATGTGGAGCGAGTATTAGATGCTGCTAAGGCGGTCCATTTTCCTGGCGATCAGCAGCTCCTTCATGTAATGCCGCAAGAATATATTATTGATAATCAGGAAGGCATTCGTGAACCGATTGGAATGTCAGGTGTTCGTCTAGAAGCCAAAGTTCATTTGATTACAGGAGCGGTTAGTGCAGCACAAAATATCAGTAAGTGTATTGAGCGCTGCGGCTTATC
>JBLIIN010000043.1:0-10241 GCA_047635075.1 Methylophagaceae bacterium
TTATCGGTCACAATTTCATCCAAAGAAGTTATTGAACTACATCCTGTGAAAAGGCTCGCCAACAACATCGTTATTAGTGTTTGTTTGATACGATTAACATTCATATTGTTAATTTCACTCATTATTAATTTAATACATTGGCAGCCATAAGCGCGTTACGCAATGGCTGATGATATCTTTCCGATAAAATGGTTAATGGCAGACGAATGCCTGCCGGAATCTTGCCCATTTCAGTCAAAGCCCATTTCACTGGGATCGGGTTTGCTTCCACAAATAAACTTTGGTGCAATAAGACTAGATTAGTATTAATTTGGCGCGCTTTGACGGTATCATTTTCTAATGCTGCCATGATCATTTGATGCATTTCTGCTGGTACTACGTTTGCAGTCACAGAAATCACCGCTTGGCCACCGGCTAAAATAAAGTCTACCGCGTTGGCATCTTCGCCCGTGTAAAGCTCCAGTTTCGTATTGCACAAACGGTTAATCTCTTCTATCCGGCTGATATCACCGGTCGCCTCCTTAATGCCAATGATGTTTGGAATGTCAGCTAACCGCGCGACCGTTTCTGGTAATAAGTCACAAGCTGTTCGACTCGGCACGTTGTACAAAATTTGGGGAAGGTCGACTGCCTCAGCAATGGCCTTATAATGAAGGTACAACCCTTCTTGGGTCGGCCTATTATAATAAGGTGTCACGATTAAAACGGCATCAACACCCAAGTCTTTGGCATATTGCGACAATTCAATGGCTTCGGCCGTTGAGTTAGAGCCTGTACCTGCGATAACAGGAATACGACCATTCACTTGTTTGACGACTTGGCCTATCACATCACAGTGCTCTGAGACACTCAGCGTAGCTGATTCGCCAGTTGTACCAACAGCAACGATACCGTCGGTGCCACTTTCAATATGAAATTCGATTAAATCGTTCAGGCTATCACTATCGATTGAGCCATCAGCTCGCATAGGTGTGACCAGTGCTACCAAAATGCCGCTAAACATGACCGCACTTCTCCAAAAAATAAATCGCAATGGTACGTTGACCAAGACCAGATGACAAGATCCCATATAATTGTGTATGGTGGCTTTTTTCAATTCTGCTAATTATAGTAAGGATAGTATTATGCAACAAGCCGCAATTGATCAAGTTGTTCCCGATTTTGAGTTGCCTAGCACTAGCGACATCGTGTTTCGGCTATCGGAACAAAGGGGTAAAAACATCATCCTTTATTTTTATCCCAAGGACAATACGCCAGGTTGTACATTACAAGGTCAGGACTTCCGAGATAAAATTGATGTTTTCGACGCCAAGGATACCATCATTGTTGGTGTTTCTCGTGACAGCGTGCGAGTGCATGAAGGTTTTAAAGCCAAGCAAACCTTTCCATTTGAGCTGCTATCCGATAAAGATGAGATTGCTTGTGAAATCTTTGATGTTGTTAAATTAAAAAAGAATTATGGTCGCGAATACATCGGTATTGTGCGCAGCACTTTTTTGATTGATAAAGCCGGAGTCCTCCGGAAAGAGTGGCGTAATGTGCGTGTCAAAGATCACATTACTGAGGTGATAGCTAGTTTAGATGTTGTCTAACTTTCGCGGCTATAGACGAAATTGTCTCTATAGATATCATCACGCGCCCTAAACTAGAATAATAACACACAACTTTTGCACTTTAATGGTGCGGAAAAAATTCACAGAAATAATTAAGCTCTTGTTTTGTAACCAAGTATCAAGCTGGCTCAATTGATGCTAAGTGATCTATTTAGATGTTTTATTTATTTAGAGGTTTTTGTTAATGGCTCGGCTTAAAAGTACCTCAATGAATCTCAGTCAACAAGAAAGAAATTGGCTTCCTTGGTCTGGACCAACCAGCAAGTTAACCATGTATAAGTCTTGTTTTCTCAATCGTCATACCTACTCTTCTGTAGAGGAAACCTTTGAAGGTATTGCAGCGACTAGGGTAAAAGTTTTAACACAATGGGTTACGAGTCAGTGGGAACAATTGCAGTTTGTTGCTGATAGTATCGCACCCGTGTTTCCTGTGGTTGATTTAGATTTGTTGACAGAACGCTTAACAGCAGCCTTGGATTTTTCTGAAATTTTTATTATCGACATGACAGGCACAGTACTTCAGTCTACCTACCCAAGTCACATTGGCAGCAATGACTTGCTTGCTAATGCTGTTAGTGAAGGCGTAAAAAAACAATTTTTACATGGCCCATACATCGATCCCTTAACGTTGAAAATAGGCAGGTCTAGTTCTAAATTTCACGATGAAGTGACTTTGTTATTTTACCAACCCATTGAAAGAAATGGCATTTTCTATGGCGCAGTCTGCGGCCGAGTCCCTAATGATGTGTTGGGTGATCTCATTCAACGTGAGGCTGGACATATTTATCCAGAATCTGGGGACAATTATATCTTTATGGTCCATTCTGATTTCGATAGGCAGATACAGCAAGGCACGGCACTCTCACGCTCGCGCTTTGAAGATAATACCTTCTCACATGGCGAAAACCTTAAAAGTGGTGTCAACACCCAATGGGGGACTGTCAAAGTTAATCGACATACTGAATTAGAGCTGCGCTTTACAGATCCCGCAACCGGCGAACTGCATCCCGGTGTCCGGGAGACCATCAGAAATGGTGAAAATCTTTTTATCACCTATCCGGGCTACTCTGATTATCGACATATCCCAGTCATCGGTAAGGGCGTTACTTTTCAATTACAAGGCTCACCTGACCAATGGGGAATGATGTGTGAAGGTGATTTAGAAGAAGTATATCGCCGACGCTCGATTAATATTGGACTGGTTAAAGGCTTCCTACTTGCGGGGGTCTCGATCATTGCAGTCAATAGCGGACTCCATCATTTCACAGCTTTGCCCCAACTCGTCATTGACGCTATCTCACTCAGTTTTATGTTGATGGCATCACTCACTTTCCCGAAATTTAGTACTAACCGCCTAGCAACTCGACTTGATGAAATGACCGAAGTAATCCGGACTATTGCTGAAGGCGAAGGTAATTTACGTCAGCGCATAGCACAAGAGCAGATTGTGGGTGATGAAACAGGA
This sequence comes from Methylophagaceae bacterium, assembly GCA_047635075.1. Lineage (GTDB taxonomy): Bacteria > Pseudomonadota > Gammaproteobacteria > Nitrosococcales > Methylophagaceae. The sequence continues at coordinate 3,079 of JBLIIN010000043.1, forward strand.
GATATGGCCCGCTGGATTAATAGTTTCATTGATAGCTTAGATGGGATTGTTGGAAAGATCATAACCACCAGTGGAAATGTCAAACAAACCAATAAAGCAATGTTAGAAACCAACGTAGAAGCTTACCAAGTGTCATCAGAAGTATCAGCGGCAATTCAAGAAATGCTGATTCAGTTGGAAGAACAACTAAGTCAAATAGGCGAAGCTGCTGATACAGCCGAAGCAATGAAACAAGCAATGGAAGATGTTGTTGAACAAGCAAAACAACAATTTGAGTCAGTGCGCTCTGGCACCCAAGATATCCGTGATATTGTTGAAACATCAGCCCAAAAAGTCCAATCACTTAAGCAGCGTACCCTCGAAGTTGGCAAAATAGTCAGCGTTATCACTGAAATAACCAATCAAACTAATTTGCTTGCGCTCAATGCAGCCATTGAGGCTGCCCGTGCTGGCGAACATGGTCGTGGGTTCTCCGTTGTTGCACAAGAAGTACGCGGTCTGGCTTCAAGAACCGCGGTTTCAGCCAGTGAAATCCAAGGCATGATTGAAAGTATGCAAGCAGAGACACAAAATGCGGTTAGTTTCATGGAGGCGGGTGTAGAAAATGTTGATCTCAGTTTAAAAAAATCCGAAGAAGCAACAACTGAAAACGAACACCTACACGTCTTGGTTGAACAAATGTTCTCTAGCATTAAATTGCTCGCACAAAACAGTCAGCGTCATGGTGATACGGCACGACTTGTTGGCAGCTCTGCAGAACAAATGAATGGCTCCATTGGTACACTACAACACCGCTCAATATCCGTAAAAAATACGGCCCAAAAGCTAACACAATTAGTCGATGTATTCCAAGTCAGCCCACGAGGTTAACGAAACTCACTCATCATGATATTGATGTTACTAGGCCATTGGTGTGACATGACTTTCTTCAAATCTATTTCTCTTAAACTGCTTAGCGATATATCCAATATGTTTTTCGGACAAACGCTAACAAAGACCCAAAATAACCTCTATTCATTATATTATGAAAAATAATTTACACATCGCGTTTTTTTTCCAAAACGCATCAAAGTAAGGCAGGTTGTCGCATCACAACTGATCGGCTAAAAGTTATCCACAAATTGCCCACAATAAGTCCACAGGAAACGGCTTGCCATTTCTGTAAAAACACACTATCTTGTGGTTTAGGTTCATACAGACCACTACAGCTTGTGGTTGTCTTGTTTTGACAACACTACTCATATTAAGCAAGGATTTCCCAATATGGCTAACGAATCAACCGCCACAAACGCATCAAATACGCAATACCAAGTCATTCGCCGTAATGGCCAGCTCACCCCTTTCGACGGCAGTAAAATCTCTGTCGCCGTCACCAAAGCTTTCTTAGCTGTTGAGGGTGACTCAGCTCAAAACAGTGGCCGAATTCACGAAATCGTCGCGACAATAACAGCGCAGATAGTGAATAACCTAAACCGTCGTTTAGAAGAAACAGGCACTGTACATATCGAACTGATTCAAGATCAAGTCGAACTAGCCTTAATGCGTGAAGGACAATATAAAGTCGCCCGTGCTTATGTCTTGTATCGCGAAGCTCAATCACAAAAACGCGCTGAAGAAGAAGTAAAACACCCCAGCCTTGTGAGTGATAACAACCTTAATGTCACCGCTGCTGATGGCAGCCGTGCTCCACTAGATATTACCCGCTTACAACACTTAATTCATGAAGCCTGTGAAGGTGTAGATTCCATCGATGGCCAAGCCATTTTACGTGATACTCAACAAAACCTTTTTGACGGTGTAAGTGAAACTGATGTCGAAAAGGGCTTAGTCATGGCAGCCCGTACTTTTATTGAAAAAGACCCAGACTATAGTACTGTCGCTGCCCGTTTATTAATGGATAGTATTCGTCGCGAAGCATTAAGCTATGTCTACGATAGTCCCCGCCATGCATCACAAGGTGAGATGGCCGAGCAATATGCTGATTATTTCAAGCATTACATTCACCGTGCTATTGAGCATGAATTATTAACACCAGATCTTGCACAGTATGACTTGGAAAAACTAGGTCAGGCGCTCAAACCAGAAAACGACTTTAGCTTCACTTATCTGGGTTTACAAACGCTGTATGACCGCTACTTCATCCATCAAGATGGTACCCGTTTTGAATTGCCTCAAGCATTCTATATGCGTGTATCAATGGGCCTAGCGATCAATGAAATCGACCGTGAATCACGTGCGATTGAATTCTACAACCTACTGTCGTCTTTCGACTTTATGAGCAGCACCCCTACCCTGTTCAACTCAGGCACATTACGTCCACAGCTTTCATCGTGTTATCTCACTACCGTGCCAGATGATTTAAGTGGCATCTACAACGCCATGCGTGATAATGCCCTTTTATCTAAGTATGCCGGTGGTTTGGGTAATGACTGGACGCGTGTTCGTGGTCTAGGTGCCCACATCAAAGGTACCAACGGTAAATCACAAGGTGTCGTGCCATTCTTAAAAGTAGCTAATGATACTGCCGTTGCTGTCAACCAAGGTGGCAAGCGTAAAGGCGCCGTTTGTGCTTATTTGGAAACATGGCATATTGATATCGAAGAATTTCTTGATATGCGTAAAAACACGGGAGATGATCGTCGCCGTACTCATGACATGAACACTGCTAACTGGATTCCTGATTTATTCATGAAGCGTGTGGCTGAAGATGGCGATTGGACTTTATTCTCACCCGAAGAAGTTAAAGATCTGCATGACCTGGTTGGCCTCGATTTTGAAGCGGCTTATATTGCTTATGAAGCCAAAGCAGAACGCGGTGAGATTCGTAACACCAAAACGATGCCTGCCAATGACTTATGGCGCAAAATGTTAGGAATGTTGTTTGAAACGGGTCATCCTTGGGTTACCTTCAAAGATCCTTGTAATATTCGTAGCCCACAACAACATGTTGGTGTTGTGCATAGCTCAAACCTCTGTACTGAAATCACATTGAACACATCCAATGATGAAATTGCCGTCTGTAACCTAGGGTCGGTTAACTTGCCACGACATATTGTGGATGGAAAACTAGACTTTGATAAAATCAAACGCACCGTGACAACCGCAATGCGGATGTTAGATAACGTCATTGAATATAACTATTACAGTGTGCCGCAAGCACGAAACTCTAACCTGAAGCACCGCCCTGTCGGTCTCGGTATTATGGGCTTCCAAGATGCGCTCTACAAAATGCGTCTGGCATACAGCACAGAAGCCGCGGTTCAGTTCGCAGATACGTCAATGGAAGCCGTCAGTTACTGCACCATTGAAGCCTCATCTGACTTAGCAGCAGAACGTGGTGCCTATAGCTCATACCAAGGTAGCCTATGGAGCCAAGGGATTATGCCCATCGACTCTATCAACCTATTGAAAGAGTCACGTGGTCAGTACCTGCAACAAGATACTAGCCAGACTCTGGATTGGGATAGCCTGCGCGCCAAAGTGAAACAACAAGGCATGCGTAACTCAAACACCATGGCTATTGCCCCAACAGCCACTATTTCAAACATTTGTGGTGTCAGTCAATCGATTGAACCTACCTATCAAAACTTGTTCGTAAAATCGAACTTGTCAGGTGAGTTCACTGTTATCAACCCTTATATGGTTGCAGATTTAAAAGCCTTAAGCCTGTGGGATGATGTCATGATCAATGACCTCAAATACTACGATGGCAGTTTGCAAAAGATCGACCGAGTTCCCGATGACCTAAAAGCGCTTTACACCACCGCATTTGAAATGGATGCCCGTTGGTTGATTGAAGCGGCATCACGTCGGCAAAAATGGATAGACCAAGGTCAAAGTTTAAACCTATACATGGCTGAGCCCTCAGGTAAAACCATGGACAATTTATACAAATTAGCATGGATTCGCGGCTTAAAAACAACCTACTACTTACGTTCTATGGGCGCGACAGCGGCTGAGAAAACCAGTAGTTCAAAACCAATGGCCACTATTGCTACAGTACCAGCAGTAAGCCCAAACGATGAACTTGTCTTAAGTGGTGGCATAGAAGCACCTCAAGCCTGTTCAATTCTCGAACCAGAATGCGAGGCCTGTCAATAATGTTAGATTGGGATAATCCACTTTCAACGTCAGCTACTGACAATGAATCATCACACGCAATACATGCTACAGCTCCGGTTGAAGCCCCACACACTCCGGTTGTAGAATCAGCCCCGGCGGCCAATGAACCGACTGCCGTTGCCATGCCGGCGTCGGTGCCAGAGCCAGCCTCTGCAGTGATACAGTCATTGCCACGAGCCAATATCGCACCGATTAACCCAGATGATAAACGCGTCATCAATGGCATGACTGATATTAATCAGCTTGCACCGTTTAAATATCCATGGGCATGGGAATATTTCCTCAATGCCAATAAAAACCATTGGACGCCGCTTGATATCAACATGACACAAGATGTGCATGACTACCGTCATAATCTGACGATAGAAGAACGTCATGTCTATGAAAATGTATTGTCCTACCTCACTACCTCCGATATTCTCGCCATGCGTAATATTGGCTTAGCGGTGATGGAAAAAATGTCAGCGCCAGAACTGCAAATTTATCAAGCACGCCAAGTGTATGAAGAAGCCTTGCATACTTGGACCTACCAACACTGTATTGAAACTATTGGCCTAGACCAAAGCGAAATCTACAACCGTTATCGCGTAGTGCCGGAAATCAATCAAAAGATTCAATTGGCTAATCGCCGTTTGGATTCAGTTTTACGCAGTGATATTGATTTGCATGATAAAGATGAGCTAGAAAACTTCGTCATGGCCTATACCTTCTTCGGCGGTATCTTCGAAGGCTGTTGGTTCTATAACGGCTTTAGCCCTATCTTTGCCTTGCAACGTCGCGGCTTAATGAAAGGCACTGCCGAGCAATTCCAATACATTATGCGTGATGAAGTGTTACACGCCTCCTTTGGTATTCGTGTTGTTAAGCAAATCATCAAAGAAGAAAATGTCAAACTCGACCCCGTCAAAGTTCAGCAAATGTGGGAAGAAGCCGATGCAGCCGAAGAGATTTATGCCAGCTACATCTTGCGTGATCCGATTCTAGGGTATTCAAAAGAAAACCATCTCGGCCAATTCCGTTTCATCGCCAATCGCCGAGCTAAACAACTTGGTCATGCAACGCCCTTCCCCGGCGCTGAAGCCACCCTGCCTTGGCTTGATGAACAAGCAAATATGCGGAAGGAAAAAAACTTCTTCGAAACCAAAGTCACCGAATATCAAACCGGTGGCGCCCTCAAGTGGGATTAGCGTGAATTCGTTAGCGCTCATTTTCAGATAAAATGAGATTATATTCACATAAGTTGAGATTTGGTTTTCAAGTAAATTGAGAGTAATAAAAAGCCCTCTTAGTTGAGGGCTTTTTATTACTAGCCTAAAGTAGTTAAGTTGGTCTTAATGGAATAATCTTGTCATCCACATCCTGGGCCAGTTATTTCACTACCATGCGATTTGGCTGATACTTCAATTTGTGTACTTATTCTCTCTTTAAGTGCAGGAATATGAGAAATTACACCCATCAGCTTTTCGTCTTGTTGAAGCTCTGATAGTGCATCAAGCGCCGACTCAAGTGCATCTTCATCTAATGTACCAAAACCCTCATCAATAAATAAGGAATCAACTCGATCATTTCTACTTGCCATTTCTGATAACCCTAATGCCAGTGTTAAGCTAGCAACAAAACTCTCACCATCGGATAGATTCCTGATTGACCTAACCTCACCCCCTTGATAGTTATCAACCACATTAAGCTTTAAAGGCTCTTCTATATCTCTAATGAGTAAATAACGATCAGTCATTTCCTTCCTTAAAGAAAACTTAAGATGTTTGTACTACCACCACATCTAAAACAATTAGTTGTAATAATTAACGCGTTAAAATAACAAATCTATCCACACTAGTCCCATTGATTTAACAATGCTCTTAGGGGTTTTTTAATCAGAGATGAAATCTCAAAATTTCTGACAAAAAGTTTCAAAAACCTCATCTATTGTGACAATTAGTCTCATTTTATATGGCAAAAAATATCGCATCCTATTGATTTCTATTTAAGTCCAATATCATTTGTTTGGCTTCTAACGTTAATGAAGAAGCCAGCTTATGCTGGCCTTTTTATAATAAAGCACTGTGGATACCTAGCGTAAAGTGAATAAAAATAAATTTTTTATGATATCACTTGGTTTGTTGGAGAATTTTCACTTATCCCCAATGCTAAAGCAGAGTGCGTAGAAGTAGAAGTATGTAATGAAAACGGCTGCACTTATGAAGATGCTTGTGATACTTTGACTGATCCGCCGTCAGTAAAAGTAAGAATCTTACCTTCTATCATTACATTAGGAAATGATTACTTAAATGAACACGCAGATGGCAATAACGGGTAGCAAAATAATATAATTAGTATTTATTGCAATCATTGCAGTTTTATTTTATTTAGTAGTAACAGGAAGCGATTAAAATGACTAAAAGAGAAATGCGATCATTCAAAAAACAACCTGATTCTACAATAAACGATTTAACTGTATATGCTGTTGTTTATGAAACAAAAAAACAAAATATTAATTTCGATTTAAATATTGTATTAAATAATGATTGGAGTCCAACTGCAAAAACTTCAAAAGGTTGGCAGCAATGTGGATTATTAGTTAAAGCTTTTGACATTGAAATCATTACTCTTGAATTTGGTTACATGATTAACTCTACTCAACTAGATTACACTCGAGACACAATTCAACGTGGTATATGTGAAGCAGTTGCTTTAAGAAAGTAACCTTTAAATTAGAGGTATCTGTACAATACTTCCTAGCTATATGTATACCTTGTGGCATTACGTTTCCTTCTCCCTTTTCAAATTGGTGGCCGTAATAGCTCTATAAGCAGTTGCGCTACCCGTGTTGCCACAAAATGTGAATTAAAGGGGACAGATTATTTAATTTTTATTCTCTAGGTATAATGTAGGGATTTACTTAGGTATTTTAATGCGGACATTAACATGAGCGATGAGATCAATTACAAGAACAACCCCTTACACGGTGTTGGGTTGGAAAACTTATTAGTTGAAATAGTTGATCATTACGGTTTTGAGATTCTGTTTGCTTATTTAAACAT
>JBLIIN010000044.1:0-10170 GCA_047635075.1 Methylophagaceae bacterium
TTCGCCACCCACCTTATTTAAATAAGCCATGACAGTTGCTGGTGACATTGCTTTGCCATTAATTGCGACAATATCACCTTGTTTATAGCCAAGTTCAATATATGTCGGTGTTTCCGGTGCGTGTTCTGGAGAAGTCGTCCATCGCCACATATCCTCTTCTGGTTCGTTCCATGGGTCTTCTAAAATATCACCCTCATAAGAAATATGGAGTAAGTTAGCATCCATAGAATAAGGTGATTTAGTCCCTCGCTTCATTTCTACTGGAATATTGTGTTTTTCAGCATAGTCGAGTAATTTTTGGCGTGAATTCAAATCCCATTCTCGCCATGGTGCAATTACTTTAATATCAGGACTTAAGGCATAAGCACCTAATTCAAAACGGACTTGGTCATTACCTTTTCCTGTTGCGCCATGTGACACAGCTTCGGCGCCAGTTTCTTTAGCTATTTCAACTAAACGCTTAGCAATCAGCGGCCTAGCAATTGACGTGCCTAATAAATACTCACCTTCATAAATTGCATTAGCGCGAAACATTGGATAGACATAATCTCGCGCGAACTCTTCACGAAGATCTTCGACATAAATTTCTTTAATGCCTAATGCTTTTGCTTTTAGGCGTGCGGGTTCAACTTCCTCACCTTGACCAATGTCGGCTGTAAAAGTAACGACTTCACAGTTATATACATCTTGTAACCATTTTAAAATGACGGATGTATCAAGGCCGCCAGAATAGGCAAGGACCACTTTTTTGATTTGTGATGGGTGTTGAGACATGCGCGATGAGTACCTGTTAAAACGTGACTTAAATAGTGTAGGCCATTATATCAAATACAGTGAAGTGCCAGTACTTCTTTCGCAACTTGACGGCCATTCCCTTTGCAACTTATACGCCTAGGTGCATCAATATACTTTAACTTGAAACCTAAACTTTTATAGAGTTTTATAACTCTATCTGTTGCTTGGTTTGAAATCACAGCTGGGCCATTATGTTCGTGAATCCAAATAGCTAGTCGTTGTTGATCTTCCCAGCTAAACCCTTGCTGGGAATATTGCCGGAATGGAACATCATAAGGAGGGTCGGCATAAATAAAATCCTTATCTTCAATCGCTAATTTGGCAAAATCTTGTTGGGAAAACTGCCATTTATTTAATTGTTGTTGGTATTGGAAAAAATCTTGCTTATAGTTAATCGTTTTATAACGACCAAAAGGGACATTATATCCACCAGACTGATTAAATCGACAAAGTCCGTTATAACCTGTTCTATTTAAGTAATAAAACAGTTGTGCCGTTTTATTTACCTCAATACCTTGCTGATTTAGCATGTTGAATAAGGTCCGATATTGATAATATAAAATCTCACTATTTTCCAAACTAATATCAACTTTTAAGCCTTGCTGACATTGTCGGTAAAAGTTGATCAGCGCAAGGTTCACATCATTTAATAATGCTGTTTCTGGCTGGAGTCCCAAAGCCACTGATAGGCCACCACAGAAAGGTTCAACTAAGCGCCGGTGATTATGTGGAGTCCATATCTTACTTAGCTTTGGAATCAACCAACGCTTACCGCCGGCCCATTTAAGAGGGGGTTTCAATGCGGTAGTATTTGACTTCATAGACCTGCGCTTAATTTAAACAAACAACGAGATTCCTATGAAGACGCTACTAAACACTATTACCCTGACATAACACTGCTTAATGTCAATTATTTAGAATGCAGTGTTTTTCTAGGAGGCATCAAGTCAGTAATGTTGCCTTCGGCCATTTCAGCTGCAAAGCCTAAAGTCTCGGACAAGGTAGGATGTGGGTGAATCGTCATTCCAATATCTGCTGCATCCGCACCCATCTCTAAAGCCAACACTGCTTCGGCAATTAATTCACCCGCATTAGTGCCCACAATCCCAGCACCAATCAGTTTTCCCGTCTCTTTTTCGAACAAAGCCTTAGTCAAACCATCATCGTGGCCATTACTTAAGTTACGACCACTGGCTGCCCATGGGAAGGCACCTTTAACATAGTCAATCCCTTCAGCTTTAGCTTCAGCCTCACTCTTACCCATCCATGCTACTTCTGGATCGGTATAAGCCACCGAAGGAATCGTCATTGGGTCAAAACTTGATTTATGACCGGATATCACTTCTGCCGCTACTTTGGCTTCATGAACCGCTTTATGCGCTAACATCGGTTGACCAACAATATCGCCGATAGCATAAATATGTGGCACATTGCTGCGCATCTGATTATCGACTTCTATAAAGCCATGGTCATTGACTTCAATACCCGCTGCTTGCGCATTAATAAGCTTGCCATTGGGTGTACGACCGACAGCAACTAAAATTTTATCAAAAACAGCAGTTTCAGGTGCATCTTGACCTTCCATACTCACTTTAAGACCTTTAGCTTGCGGTTCAATATTGGTTACTTTTGTCTTTAAGTAAATTGCTTCATATTGTCCTTGCATTCGTTTGAATAACGGTTTGACAATATCTTTATCGGCCCCTGGAATAAGATAGTCTTGTAATTCAACAATGGTAATATCAGAGCCAAGTGCGTTATACACTGTCGCCATTTCAAGACCGATAATACCGCCTCCGATGACCAATAGCTTTTGAGGTATATCAGCTAAGTCTAAAGCATCTGTTGAGTCCATCATTCTTGGATCGTCATTTGGAAACACGGGAATTTTAGTCACCCGAGAACCTGCAGCGACAATACATTGTTCAAAGCTAATGGTTTTAACCCCATCAGCGGTGTCGACTTGCATTGTATGCGTGCCGGTAAAACGAGCCTCACCTTGCACAATATCGACTTTACGTTGTTTGGCTAGGGCTTTTAAGCCACCGGTGAGTTTATCAACGACACTATTTTTCCACGCTTCCAGTTTACGGATATCAATTTCAGGTTTAGCGAACATCACGCCATGGTCACTCATAGTGACTGTTTCATTGATAATTTGGGCAGTATGAAGTAATGCTTTTGAGGGAATACAACCGACATTGAGACAGACGCCGCCGATACGGGCATGACGTTCTATCATGATAACCTGTTGTCCTAAATCTGCAGCGCGGAAGGCCGCTGAATAGCCGCCGGGACCTGACCCTAGCACCAATGTTTGGGCATGCATGTCGGCATCACCCTTGTTTGTGGCAATGTCGCTAATAGCGGCAGCCGCTGGTATGGCTTCTGCTGTTGCCTTTGGCTCTTTTAGTGGTTCTGATACCACAACAGATTCAACGTCTTCTGATACTTCTAAGCTTAAAATTACGTCACCTTGGGCTACTTTGTCTCCAACAGCAACGTTTAACTTGGTGACTGTCCCGGCATGGGTACTTGGAATTTCCATTGCTGCTTTATCTGATTCAAGCGTCATAATATCTTGGTTTTCTTCGACATTATCGCCTACAGACACCAAGACTTCGATGACTTCTACTGCATCAAAATCACCAATATCAGGCAGCTTTATTTCCACTGTGCTCATAGTAATACCTTTCTAATATCAGACAACATATTATTTAAGTGTGTGGTGAAACGTGCTCCTAAAGCCCCATCCACAACACGGTGATCATATGAGACTGATAAAGGTAACATCAGTTTTGGTTCAAATTCTGAGCCATTCCAAACAGGTTGCATTTTATGACGACCGACTCCTAGAATAGCCACTTCTGGTGCATTGACGATGGGAGTAAAGAAACTGCCTCCGATACCGCCTAAGCTCGAAATTGAAAATGTCCCGCCTTGTAAGTCTTTCGCTGTTAATGCACTTTCTCTTGCTCGCAAGCTGATTTCACCTAATTCCCCAGCCAATTCCAAGAAACCTTTCTTATCAACATCCTTAATGACTGGAACCATTAAACCATTGGGTGTATCAACTGCAACACCAATGTTGTAGTAGTCTTTCATAATTAGGTGTTCTTTATCCTCACTTAATGATGAATTGAGCTCGGGATACAGTTTCAAGCTTGCCACCACTGCTTTCATAATGAAAACCAATGGCGTCAAATTCACACCTTGTTTTGCAGCGGCGTCTTTGTTTTCTTTTCTAAACTGCTCTAATTCTGTGATGTCCGCTTCATCAAACTGTGTCACATGAGGAATATTTAACCAGCATGCATGAAGGTGTTTCCCAGAAATTTTCTTAATCCTGCCTAATTCAACCGTAGTAATATCACCAAACTTCTCATAGTTGACCACAGGCACAGATGGAATAGCTGCGCCACCAGATGCAACAGCTGGCGCGTTGACTTTTTGTTTTACAAAGTTTTGAACATCATCTTTAGTAATTCGGCCTTTAGTACCCGTCCCCCCTACTTGGGTCAAAACAACCCCAAGCTCACGTGCGAATTGGCGCACAGATGGAGATGCATGTGCCGGTCTAATCGCTGACTTACTATCCGGTGAAAACGGCACTAATTCAGGTTCAGGCTCAGCAACTATGGGTGGTTTTTTATTTATCGCTTCTGCCATGATGGCGGCGGCGGTCGCTTTACCAGAACTGACTTCTGCTACTGGGGCTGGCTCTGACGATTCTGCTACAGATGCTTTGGGTTCTGGTGATGCTTCACCGCCCATAGGCTCAGCCATTGCAATAACATCACCTTGCTTAACTTTATCTCCGACAGTCACTTTTAGTTCTTTAATTACACCGGCAACAGGCGATGGAATCTCCATTGCTGCCTTATCAGATTCTAGGGTAATAATATCTTGATTAACATCTATGCTATCGCCGACGGCTACGAGTACCTCAATAATTTCTATTTCGTCGAAGTCACCAATATCAGGTACTTTTATTTCAATTAAATCAGCCATTTTTATCCTTTAACTGGTGCAATTGCATCAGCATTAATCTTATATTGTTTAATTGCTTTTTCTACAATATCCATTGCAATTTGACCTTCATTCGCCAGAGTGCTTAATGTTGCGACCACGACATGGTAACGATCAACTTCGAAGTGACTTCTTAGTCTTTCACGGGTATCCGAGCGGCCAAAACCATCGGTTCCTAATACGGTGTAAGGTGCATTCAACCAAGGGCGGATTTGCTCAGCATACAAACGTATATAATCTGTCGATGCGATGATCACACCTTCTTGATCGTCCAGACACTCTTGCACGTAGCAACGCTTATTATCTTGTTCTGGATGAAGTCTATTATCGCGATCTACCGCCATTCCATCTCGGGCTAATTCATTCATACTGGTTGCACTCCAGACATTAGCAGAAACAGACCAATCAGCTTCTAATAGCTCAGCCGCAGCCTCAACTTCGCGTAATATTGTGCCACTCCCTAACAATTGTGCTTTTAGCTTTTGTTTACCACCCGTTTTAAGTTTATACAAACCTTTTAAAATGGCTTGCTCTGAACCCTCGGGCATCGCGGGATGAGTATAATTTTCGTTCATTGCTGTGATGTAATAGAAAACACTTTCTTGGTCTTCATACATCCTACGCATACCAGCATGAACAATTACAGCCATTTCATAAGCGTAGGTTGGATCGTAACTGATACAATTTGGGATTGTCGCAGCTTGAATTAAGCTATGTCCGTCTTGATGCTGCAGACCTTCGCCGTTTAATGATGTCCGGCCAGCAGTTGCACCTAATAAAAAGCCTTTTGCTTGAATGTCGCCTGCAAGCCAAGCTAAATCACCAATCCGCTGGAAACCAAACATAGAATAGTAAATATAGAACGGTACCATATTGACATTGTAGTTTGAGTAAGCAGTCGAGGCCGATATCCACTCAGCCATTGCACCGGCTTCATTAATTCCCTCTTGTAATATTTGGCCTTTGGTATCTTCACGATACCACATCACCTTACCAGAATCTTCGGGTTCATACATTTGACCTGATGATGAGTAGATACCTACTGAGCGAAATAGTCCTTCCATACCAAAAGTTCTGGCTTCGTCAGGGACGATTGGGACAATATTTTTGCCTATTTCTTTATCACGGATCAATGCAGTTAGAATCCGGACAAACGCCATTGTTGTTGAAATCTCACGATCTCCGCTTGATTTTAATACTGCATCAAAAATCTTTAATTCAGGAATTTTCAGTGATGGCGCGTCATGACTTCGTTTTGGTAAGAAGCCACCCAGTTCTTCTCGACGGTCTAATAAATATTGTTTCTCAGGGCTGTCATCTTCTAAAGTAATGAAAGGAACATCTTTTTCTATGAGCTCGTCTGTGACAGGAATATTGAAACGGTCTCGGAAACGTTTCATATGTTCAACTGTCATGCTCTTTTGTGAATGCGTGGTATTTTGGCCCTCTCCTGCCTCACCCATACCATAACCTTTAACTGTTTTTGCCAAGATAACGGTGGGTTGTCCAATGTGATCAGAGGCTGTTTTATAAGCAGCATAAATTTTTCTTGGATCATGACCACCGCGACTCAAACGCCAAATGTCTTGATCTGTCATATCAGATACTAATTCTATTAGTTCAGGATATTTACCAAAGAAGTGCTCTCGTACATAAGCACCATCTTTTGATTTGTAGTTTTGGTACTCGCCATCAACGACTTCTTCCATGCGTTTTAGCAATAAGCCCGTTTTATCTTTGGCTAATAGGCTATCCCATTCAGAGCCCCAAATTACTTTGATAACATTCCAACCCGCACCACGGAAGATACCTTCCAGTTCTTGAATGATTTTACCATTACCCCGAACAGGGCCATCCAACCGTTGTAGGTTACAGTTTACAACAAAGGTTAAATTATCTAGCTTTTCACGGCCTGCTAGAGAGATCGCGCCTAATGATTCTGGCTCGTCCATTTCACCATCGCCCAAGTAAGCCCATACATTACGGCCTTCTGTTGGCTTAATTTCTCGATGGCCCATATATTTCATGAAACGGGCTTGATAAATGGCTAACAAAGGTCCTAATCCCATTGATACTGTTGGGAACTGCCAATAGTCAGGCATCAACCAAGGGTGCGGGTAGGATGATAGACCCTCTCCATCGGCTTCAAAACGGAAATTTAATAATTGGTGTTCTGATAAACGCCCTTCTAGAAAAGAACGTGCGTATATGCCGGGTGAGGAATGGCCCTGAAAAAAGACTAAATCAGCACCATTGCCATAATTATCACCTTTGAAGAAATGATTGAAACCGACGTCATATAAAGTTGCTGCTGATGAGAAGCTGGCTATATGTCCACCCACAGCCCCGGGCTTTAAGTTCGCTTTGGTCACCATCACCATGGCATTCCAGCGAATGTATGAACGAATCTTATGTTCTAAATTCTGGTCACCCGAAATACGATGTTGCTGATCGACTGGAATAGAATTCACATAAGCCGTCGTTGCACTGTAGGGTAAGTTGACACCCGAGCGGCGCGCCGCATCAATCAGCTTCTCTAGAATGTAATGCGCTTTGTCTCCACCTTCTACCTCAATCATAGACTCTAATGAGTTCAACCAGTCTTGGGTTTCCTGTGGATCGTTATCAACAAAATCAGTCATAAACACCTTCAAAATAGTAACGCTATAAACAACGTAATATTGTAACAGTTTTTATTGGTAGTAATGCGTACAATGAGGCTGCATATAGCTGAGTAGACTAGTTATGTCGTTTTTTTGAATGGTTATGAAAACTAACTGTAAAAAACAATGTTCCTTAATGGGTTTTATACCAATATTACGCGGCGGCTATAACGATATAAACGGATGCCCAGCAATACGCTCAAGATAGCGATGTAGACAACGGGCTCTGTAATATCTTTTTTGACCAACATAAAAAAATGTATCACACCGCCCATGCCAATAAAGTAGACAAGGCTATGTAGACGATTCCAGCGCTCAGAGCCTAGACGCTTAATCATCGCATTATTTGATGTTATTGCTAGAGGAATCAAGGCGAGGAAGCTAAAAAAACCAACAGTAATGAAAGGACGTTCAATAATATCGTCGATGATGTCACTTAAATTAAAAAACTGGTCGAGCCAAACGTATAGCAACATATGCACACTGGCATAGAAGAAACTATAAAGGCCTAGCATCCGTCTTACAGCCGCTAAAAAATGCCAACCGAATAACAGCCTGAGTGGGCTTACTGCGAGCGTGATTAATAGAAATCGTAATGTCCATTCACCCGTGTCGCGTGTTAGTACTTCTATTGGATTAGCGCCCAGTTGGTTGCCCAATACACCAACGACTAGCCCTGCTGCTGGTAGTAGACAAATAACAAAGAGACTCGCCTTAAATACTTGATGCAACATCACGCCTCAACCCCATCTAAAAATGTTTCTTTAAATCCATACCTGTGTACAAATGAGCGACCTGTTCTTGATAGCCATTAAACGGTTCGGTTTTTCGTTTCAAGAATTCACCAATACGACGCTCGCGCGCTTGACTCCAGCGCGGGTGAGCAACATCAGGATTCACATTTGAATAGAAACCGTATTCTGATGGCCCCGCTATCATCCAAGATGACACGGGTTGTTTTTCAACAAAACGAATTTGAGTAATCGACTTTATACTTTTAAATCCATATTTCCAGGGTGTCACTAAACGTAATGGGGCCCCGTTTTGACCTAGTAAATCATTGCCATATAATCCTGTCGCCATAAAAGATAATGGGTTCATCGCTTCATCTATTCTTAACCCTTCTACGTAAGGCCATTGCAGGACACCACTCTGTTGGCCCGGCATTTGTTGTGGATTATAGAGCGTGTTGAATTCAACATATTTTGCTTTTGAATTTGGTTTTGCTTGTTTTAATAAGTCAGCTAAGGAAAAGCCATGCCAAGGAATCACCATTGACCAACCTTCGACACAGCGTAAGCGGTAGATACGCTCTTCTAATGTAAACGGTTTCATCAAATCATCTAAATCATATTCACCAGGATTATCACATTCACCATCAATGACGACACGCCAAGGTTCTGACTTGTCAGGAAACTGTGTGGCGTTCTTTGCTGGATCACCTTTCGCCACACCAAACTCGTAAAAATTATTATACGTTGTAATGGATTCAAAACTGGTTAGCGCTTCAGAAGCCGAAAATGGGCTTTTTTTGAGATCTGTATAACTTGGCGCAGGTGCGTCAGTCCCTGCCAATACCATTGAGGGCAAAGCGACAGCGGATGCAAATAACGCAGATTTACTGATAAATTCCCGTCGATTCAGATACAGGTTTTCATCTGTCACATCACTGTCTTTTAATAAGCCCAAATTATTCTTTTTTATCTGCATGTTGTTACCTCTTATAGATTCAAATATTTTTTGGCTAACCAATAATCAGTACTAAGATAAACGCCTGCTGTTGTAAAAAAAGCCAGTAAAATAATAAAATAGGTTGCCACAAACTTAATACCATTATTTAAGACAACGAAATTACCCGTTTCACTTAAGCAACTGTAGTTGCCATGGTCTTTTAGTAATGCTTGGCCTGCTTCTGGTTGCGCACTGGGTTGTGTTATTGCTAACCATCATCCCAATGCACCATCTATGCTGCGACAGTCATAGCATTCATTAGGGGAATTGATACCCAGCGTATCGCAAGCCCAAGACAAGAAAAATAGCACCAAAATATTCTGTTCCCCAAACGAGGTATCCTAATAAATCTAAGGAAGGCAGCCCTACTCCCCCCAATCCAAGTTCCCAAACCAATGAATTGTGGATACCAATGAACTATCAGAATCCATTTGACTCCACTTATTATTCGCAGCCATCCACATCACAGGCGCAGGATAAAGGCGCATAGCTAACGGCGCTAAAAATTCTATGGCTTTGGCTGTTGTATTTAATGCCTATTGCCGTTGGCCCATCATTTTACGTATCGGTATCGTCATCTCTTTACACCATCGTCATTGGCACCTCAATTCTTAAAGAGCCCCTTTTCTTGGCGCCCCTTCATCATAAGAAGGGGCTCCGTAGAGCCCCTTCTTAGATTGTTGCTTTAGATTATGTGATTACATAGAACCACATTTAGCTTCTGTGGCTTTGTCCCCATCGCTAGACATGCCTTCACCACATTTTGCTTCTTCGGCTTTGTCAAGGGCCCCCTTCATGTGTTCTCCGCATTTTGCTTCTTTATCTTTCTTCATGCCTTCACCACATTTTGCTTCACCGCTCTTACCTTCCTCACCGTGATGCATCGCTAACTGCATGTAGCCACTTGATAACTCAGCCGCTGCAAATGGGTTGGTTTCAGCACTCACTAGCG
>JBLIIN010000045.1:0-10166 GCA_047635075.1 Methylophagaceae bacterium
AGAAAGTCAGATTTATGTATTTTACTCGCAGTTTTTATTGCTTTTATTACAACTGCATTTTTGTGGTTCACTGGGCAGCGAGAAGCGGGGTTATTCACGGCAACGTGGATTCCGTCGATACTGAGTTTTGCAATTTATTTCAAAATCATCACAAGAAGAAACTAACATGGAAGTATCATTAATATTTGTTACTGGGTTATTTTGTGTTGGTTTAACTATTTTTGCTGCTGTTTTAACAATCATGGAATTTAAAAATATCGAAGCAGAAGCAGAAGCAAAAGAAGCGGAATCAAAAGCTAAAGACAATAATTAACTGTTCCTTAAGCTTGCTGACATCAGAATAAGGCTTAGCGTCTAAGCTTATTTATTAATTATCCTCAAACGGCTTGTATGTATTGTGGACAAGGTTTTTTGTAGGAATAAACCCCGTTAAAATTTAACGGGGACTCAAGCTACAGACTAAAAGTACGTTGATTTAACGTTAAGTCATTGAATACAATAGGATAATGGTTTCATTTGTACTGGGAGTTATTATTGGAGCGAGCTGAGTTCAATCCAAAAACTAGATATCCATTAAATGCCGTCTCCGAATCTTAAAAGACCCCTGTTCGCTGTGATACCGATTTGGTTGGCTCATGAGTACCAACCACCCTAGTAACTTATCCCGTAAGCTCCTTATTGGCACCACCGCTTACATCACTCCGATTTCTTCCATAGTATAGCGAGGGGTAATGTGTTGAGGACAGTTCCAGTCGTAAGCTTGAATTTTAAAAATCACAATGCGTTCCAGCTTTGCTTTATAGCCATCCATCTGTAACGCTTTGACCAGATTTTCGTTTTCACTAGTCTGCGTTATCGTTGACTCGGCCCATATTTTTAAGCGACGCTGAGAGGGGTAATCAATCAAAAACAAAGATGTTTTATGACTAGCATTAATATTGCCAGTGCTGATGTACTGGCCATTGCCTCTAAAATCAATATAAGCAATGGTTGTTTCGTCGATAACTTTAAGGAACCCTGTCGGGCCGCCACGAAACTGTACATATGGCCAGCCATTTTCACCTATCGTGCCCAGATAAAAATGGTCTCTTGATTGAATAAAGGAAATTTCATCTTCGGTAAGCGTAAACCGGTCACCTGATGTTTCCATTCGAGCATAGGAATGTCTTGTTCCATAATGCTCTTGAACCTTCTTGACGCTCTCAGTAAAAGCAAATTGTGTGAAGTTCTGATTCATGATCTATTCTCCTAGTCTTGGGTAGAAGTTGTAACAGGAGTCCAAGCGGGACTCCTGTTACACAATGATTATTTTATGAAAGTGTGGCTAAGCATTGATTAATAAAAAATCGACTAATGTTGGTGGTTGATATTGGCGTAAGTCGTCTTATCATGATTAGATAGCGAGGGTAATACTAAAAGTGAAGTTAGTTTTTCATCAGTTAGAAAACGTTTAATGTGATCTGCTATGACATCGACATCTTCTTCCAAAGCAAAATGGCCAGTGTTGAGCAAATTAAAATCAACATTATTCAAGTCACGCTTATAAGGATGAGCTCCCGCAGCTGGGAAAATTTCATCTTTTTCTCCCCAAACAATTAATGTCGGTGGTTGATATTGACGAAAGTAGGCTTGCCATTGTGGATAGAGGGGCGGGTTGCTACCGTAGCTATGGAAAAGTTGAAGCTGAATGTCAGCATTACCCTCCCTATCTAATAAGGGCTGAACATGAGCCCAAGTATCGGGATTAATACTTTCGATGTTTCTAACACCATTGGTATATTGCCACTTAGTTGCCCCTTCAGTGACTAAAAAACGTAACGCTTCGTCATTGGTCATATTGGGTTTTTTATAGGCGGCTTTGATGTTTTTCCACCAATCGTTATCTAATCCTTGATTGACAGCATTGCGATCTTTCCAATACGCTTGAATTGGCTCCCAAAAATTATTATCGATTCCTTCATCATAGGCATTACCGTTCTGAATAATCAACGATTCAACACGTTCAGGATTTTTTGTGGCAATACGAAAGCCAACAGGCGCGCCATAATCCATGAGATATAAACTATAGTTGTCTATACCCACGGTATCGATAAATTTGTCCACCACATTTGCAAGATTGTCGAAGCTATAATTAAACTTATCTATTGCTGGCATAGCGCTTTGACCAAAGCCAGGGTAATCAGGAGCAACAAGATGAAATTGTTTTGATAGTTTGGGTATCAATTCACGAAACATATGTGAAGAAGTAGGAAAGCCATGTAATAAAACAATGGTTGGATCCTGGGGGTCACCGGCTTCCCGATAAAATATATCCTGACCTTCAATTGAGACGGTCCTATATTTAACATCACTTAATGATTCTGTTGCGAAAGTGGGTTGAACTGAGGCGAAGCCAAAAGCCAGGCCAGCAAACGCTAATCTCAAAATTTCTGGGGTGTGAATGTTCATTATTTATTCTCCTAACAACGATGGGTTAAGTTAAAGGTTGGGCTTAAGTTAAATCAAACTGATTATTTCTGAGCAGCATTGATAGTTCAGCAAAGCCGCCTATCAATTTTTCATCTATATAAATTTGTGGAACGGTGCGTCGCCCACTTTGAGATAGAAGCTGATGCGCTTCATTATTGCCACTGCTGATATCGATCTCTTGGTATGGAATACCTTTTTGCTTTAATAAATCTTTAGCAGCATGACAATAACTACAGGTTGGGCTGGATAATATTTTTACGTTATTCATATCACTTTCCTGAAAAAAACCCAAAATGGTTATTTTAGTGATTGCAGGAGCTGTGCCAAGGCAAATATAAAAAATATAAGCGTTAGTATTCAGGGGTTTACGGATTTATTGTGGCGTGGGTCAGCATGGCAGAGTCGCAGCGATTACACGAGATATCGTTAATTAATGATATTATGTTACTCGTCGGATAGATGTCATTCCTACTTTTGTATTCAGATAGAATGAATTGTTCAGACTGAGGCGCTAGAGCGCTTAATGCCGAGTTTACTCATTTTGGAACGTAAAGTATTGGGATGCATTTCTAAAATAGTAGCAGCGCCTTGTTCGCCAGACACTCGCCAATCAGTGTACTCAAGGACCTTTATAATATGGTCTTTTTCCATGACTGAAAGTGTTTTGAAGGCGACATCCTTTTTTTCATTAGGCGTGTCATTTTTCATCGTTAATCTATCTTGTAATTTCAACACGTGATGGTTTGAAAGAATAACTGCGCGTTCAATAATATTTTCTAATTCACGAACATTACCCGGCCACGAATAATCACTGAGCTCATCCATGACTTTTTGGGGAATGGTTTTAATCTGTTTACCCATCTTTTGAGCAAATCTATCGACAAAGGCTTGCACAATAATGGCAATGTCTGTTTTTCTCTCTCTTAGGGGGGGTAATGTCACGGGAAACACGTTCAAGCGATAAAATAAATCTTCCCTAAAGCGACCTTTTAAAACCATTTCTTCCAAATTCCGATGGGTAGCGGCAATGATTCTCACATCGACTGAAATAGTCGTCGATCCTCCTAGACGTTCAAATTCTCCTTCTTGAACAATTCTGAGTAGTTTAACTTGAAGGTCTAGTGGCAGCTCTCCTATTTCATCTAAGAAAATCGTACCCCCATGAGCCAATTCAAAGCGACCAATTCTTCTTGAAATCGCGCCAGTAAAACTGCCTTTCTCATGGCCAAACAGTTCACTTTCTATCAGGCTCACCGGCAAGGCTGAGCAGTTAACCTTTACAAGTGGTCGTTCTTTTCTCAGACTTAGATCATGAATGGAGCGTGCAAACAATTCCTTTCCGGTACCCGTCTCGCCCAATAACAAAACACGGGTATCAGTCGGTGCAACCTGTTCAACTTGATGAAAGGCTTTTTCCAGTTTTGCACTTTGCCCCAAAATTTTCTCAAAGTTACTATTATGTTTAATTTCTTCTTGTAGATATTTATTTTCCGCCTGAATCCGTTCTTTTAGTTGATATATTTCTTCAATTGCGTTCTTTAGCTTAGTTTCAGACTCTTTCACATCGGTTACATCTTGGAAAACAACAACTGCACCAATGATTTCTCCATTATCTATAATAGGCGTGCTGGTGTAATAGACGGGGAAACTAGAGCCATCCTTACACCAAAAGACTTCATCACGCACCTGATGATGGATCTCACCGTCATTCAAAGCGGCATAAATTGGGCATTCTTCGTGAGCGTATGGGCTGCCATCAGCTTTAGTATGATGATGTTGAGCGTGGCCCGCCTCACCGATCGTCTCCTCCGCACTCCATCCCGTCATGACGACGGCAGCAGGATTTACAAAAGTCACTTTTCCATCAGCATCCAAACCATAGATACCTTCACCTGCAGAGTTTAATATTAATTCATATCTTTTGGTTATTTGTTCAATATTATCCATAGTGATTAACTCTAAATATATCGTTGTTCCACGGTATATCGTATCTAAACGAATTGCAATAATAGCCGTGGTACTTTCTGAAACTCAGGTACAAGCTGATTTAAAATATCTTTATTGTGGAAAAGCTTAGCTGGCATATCACTTGCTGAACAACTATCTTTGATAACCCTGTTGAGACATTACGATGATTGCCAGATTGCCCATTTCTCCCTTTGATCAAGCCAGTGCTGAAGAAAAAGTGCAATTGGCTGAAAATGCATGGAACAGCCGCGATCCAGAAAAAATAGCATTGCCCTATACGGTCGATAGCGAATGGCGTCACCGTGCTGAAATGTTTTCAGGTCGAGAAAAAATAATAGAGTTTCTCACTAGAAAATGGCAAAAAGAATTGGGTTATCGACTCAAAAAGGAACGATGGTGCTTCGACGGCAATAGAATTGCTGTGACATTCGAATACGAATGGCATGATGACTCTGGACAATGGCACCGATCCTACGGTAATGAGCTGTGGGCATTTTCACTTGAGGGCCTCATGCAAAAACGCATAGCCAGCATCAATGATAAACCGATCTCGGCGGCTTCTCGCAAACTAGTTTGATCAAGTTAAGGCGATCACTATTTTAAGAGCAGCTAAAAAAGCCCACATGAGGTGGGCTTTAAAAGTGGTGATAAGTTAAAGGTTAGAAGCGATAGTTTAATGGTGTTCTACCAGAGATAGGGGCACCTGGCATTATGTTGTTGTTATGTGAATTAATGACCCACTCCTTGTCAGTTAGATTCTCAAGGTTAGATTGCTAATGCTGCTTAGTATTTTTGTTTTCTAGTGAGGAGTTTTCCACGTCGATAATTTGTTTAGTGCCATCCAACAAAGGCTTCAAATAGGGCATGACAGTTTTTAGTATAATGGGCTGAGCTTCTTTATTTGGGTGTAATCCATCGTTTTGCATTAAGCTTTTGTTGAGAGCAACATCTTCCAACATAAACGGTAAGTAAGCTACTTTGTATTTGATTGCGATGTTCTCGTATAACTTAAAAAACAGCTTGGTATATCGTTTGCCGTAATTTTGAGGGATTTGATTACCTATCAACAGCACCTTTGTATTAGCTTGATGCGCTTGTCTAATTATTTTCTCAAGGTTGTTAGTCGTTTGTTTTAAGGGATAGCCACGTAAAGCATCATTGGCGCCCAATTCTAAAATAACCCAATCGGGTTTATGCACTGACATAAGAGGACTAAAGCGGGACAAGCCACCTTGAGACGTTTCACCGCTGACGCTCGCATTCACTACTTTAATGTCAGGATGAGATTGAGAAAGTTGATTTTCCAGTAAACTTACCCAACCGGCGGCTTGTCGTATGTTGTGGGCCGCGCTTAGACTATCGCCCATGACGAGTATTGTGGATGCACTGGCGAAGTGGCTGAACAACACGCTAGCCGACAAAAATAGTAACCATTTTCTTTTAAAAAACATACTCAACCTTTTAGAGTGAAACGCCATGGCGGTTAAGACTGCAATTAAAGTAACTAATTTAACGCACACTGTCACTGCAAATACAGGCGATTTAACCTTATTAAAAGGTATTAATATAGACATCACGGAAGGTGAGTCAGTTGCAATTGTTGGGTCTTCAGGCTCTGGAAAGTCGACTTTACTCGGCCTATTGGCCGGACTAGATGTCAATACTTCGGGTGAAATAACCCTTTATGACCAGCCTTTATCTAGTCTAGATGAAGAACAGCGTGCCTTAATGCGTGGGCAATATGTTGGTTTTATTTTTCAATCTTTTCACTTGTTACCGAGTCTGCAAGCGATTGAGAATGTTATGCTGCCAGCGGAGTTAAGAGGGGATAAAAATGCCCGAGAAAAGGCTGAAATATTATTAGGAAAAGTCGGGTTATCTCATCGGCTAATGCATTATCCTAATCAACTTTCTGGCGGTGAACAGCAACGTGTAGCGATTGCTCGCGCTTTTGCTTCTAGGCCTAAAATTCTGTTTGCTGATGAACCCACAGGCAATCTCGATGAGGGTAACGGAAAAATTATTATTGAGCAGCTATTCGAACTTAACCGATCTCAAGGTACTACATTAGTCATGGTTACCCATGATAATGAGTTGGCTAAGAAATGTGATCGCCAACTGGTGATGTCTGCCGGTCAATTAGTGGAAAAAGTGTAATGAGTTTTGCATTTCGGCTTATGTTGAGAGATATCCGCAGCGGAGATATTCTTACCTTGCTTATCGCGCTGATTATTTCGGTCGGCACGGTAACATCGATAGGCTTATTTATCGACCGGCTTCAACTTTCATTTGAGCAAGAGTCGGCAAGTTTTTTGGCCGCTGATCGCCTAATACGCTCAGATGATGCAATACCCAACATCTGGCAAACCAAGGCTGAGACTGAAGGCTTACAGCAAGCCCTGCGAACGTCATTTCGCACTATGATCTTTGCAGGTGATGCCTTCCAACTTAGTCAGTTGAGTGCAGTAACAGACAGTTATCCTCTGAAAGGGGCCTATTTATTAGACGAAACCTTATTTGGGTCAGGAAGCCCCTTCAACGCGTCGCCGCAAAAAGGCAAAATTTGGTTGTCGTCTAGATTGGCAAGTCTATTGAATGTGAGCATTGGAGACACAGTCGATGTGGGGGAATCTAAATTAACTGTGGCTAATTATTTAGTGCGAGATCCGGGCTCTAGCGCTTCTGCGTTTACACTATCGCCCCGTGCCGTAATGAATATGGCCGATATTGCTTCAACTCAAGTTATTATTCCAGGTAGCCGAGTTCGTTACGCATTGTTATTAGCTGGAGAGCGAGATGCTCTGGATGATTATGAAGCGTGGGTCAAACCCAAATTGAGTGACGGACAGCGTTGGCAAACGCCGGCACAAAAAGGCGAGCGTATTGGTGACACTATTGCAAAAGCAGAGTCCTTTTTATTATTGGCCGGCACATTAGCTGTGATTTTATCGGGTATCGCAATGGCCTTGGCTTCAGCTCGTTTTGTAAAACGACATTTAATGCAGGTTGCAGTATTAAAAACTTTAGGTGCAACGCCCAAAGCGTTGGTAAGGGTGTTCTTAATCCAGTTTTCGATCCTTTTTGCTGTTGGGGCATTAGTTGGGTTAGGGGTTGGCTGGGGGGGCCAAGGCATTATTGCATCATTGTTATCAGGATTGATGTCCTCTGCTTTACCTGAGCCCTCATTCACGCGGTTATGGCTTGGCATTGCAACAGGTTTTATTTCTATGATGGCTTTTTGTATACCGTTGATGCTGCGTCTCATCAAAATATCCCCTATGTCGGTATTACAACCTAGCTTAAAGTTAGAGCAGAATACGGTGTTGCTTTATAGCATTGGGTTGATCGGCATGTTTGGTTTAATGTGCCTGTATACCAACGGATTTTTGTTGCCCAGTATTATGACACTGGCTATCGTTGCCATCGGGGTCTTCATCAGTCTATTAGGTTCTGTCGTCTTTAAGTTAGGCCGCTCTTTAACATCTGGCGCGACCAGTGGGTGGCAGATCGGTCTGGCATCACTTTATAGAAGGTTGATTCCCAATCTTTTTCAATTATTGGTATTCACACTCATTATCATGCTCGGTCTAATCTTAGTGGGTGTGAAATCTAGCTTAGTGTCAGATTGGCAAAAACAATTGCCAGCCGATGCGCCTAATCATTACTTATTTAATGTTCAAGCGGATCAAATTGAACAAATCAATAAGGCAACTGAACAATTAGAGGTATTAAAGTCTGATTGGTATCCTATGGTGCGAGGGCGAGTGACATCAGTCAATGGAGCGAGTATTCAAACGCTTTATCCTGAAGACAGAGGTGAGCCAGAATTATATGAGCGAGAATTAAACCTGACTTGGTCAGAGTCAATCGGTAAGGGCAATAAGCTCGTGTCTGGCGATCTCGATGCTTATGGCCTCTCTATTGAGCAAAGAGTGGCACGAGAGGCTAATTTGTTGTTGGGCGATAACTTAACCCTTAACATTGGTGGTATTGATATGACTTTACCGATTACCTCAATTCGCACAGTCGATTGGGGTTCGATGCAACCTAATTTTTATCTTATCTTGCCAAAAAAGGCATTACAGGATTATCCAGCAAACTTTGTCAGTAGCTTGTTTATTAGTGATGCGAAAGCTCAGTTTTTTTATAAAGCAATGTCTATTTTTCCAACGGTTTCCATCCTTAACGTGAGTGATATTTTAAAACAGATACAAAGCATCATAAGCCAATTATCAAAAGCGATTGAATTGGTATTGCTGTGTATTTTGGCTGCGGGAGGCTTAGTGTTATTAGCCAGTGTTCGGGCAACATTAGAAGAGAGACTTGAAGAGGGCGCGCTGTTACGGGTTTTAGGAGCAAGAAAGGCCTTAGTGCAACAAGCACTTTTTGTAGAATTTGGTGCGCTCGGATTATTTTCAGGCGTAATTGGCGCCACTGGTGCTGAGGCCTGCCTTTATGGTTTGCAAGTATTCTTATTTAAAGCTGAGGCTAGTTGGCATCCCTTGTTGTGGGTGATAGGACCATTGATTGGAGTCAGTATCATCTCTGCCATTGGTTTATTTGCCAGCAGGACGGTATTGAAAGTGCCACCGATGCTTTTGTTGCGGGACTTTTAATTCAACAAGCATTTTATCTAGTTGCAATAACACTAACTTAACTAGCCTTTATTCTGAATAGCTTAGCGTTAGGACGATTATGGGCTTTAAATAGGGTGCCTTACCGGCAGACAAGTTTTGTTGAATAGAAACGGGAAGGACTAAGGAGAGAGGACTATTATAATAAAACACCAAGCCGTATTAGCGTCTGGTAGTTTTATGGAAAAGATAATTTATATACAGCAGGCTGCTGGTTAATCTTTATATTTTGACAATGTATTACTTAAACCATTCAAATGGGCGTTCCCCGGCGATTTTGAAATATAAAGCCGCGTTAACTAAGTGAGTCACAAGTAGTGCAACGCCTATACTAATTGCCCAGATTGGATTCCTAAAGTGCTCATGAGCACCAATGATGAACAAGCCATATCCTGAAATTGCAGTCCACATAACCATAACGATGATTGCTCTGAAAGAGGCCATAATATATCTCCAGTTATTTAATTTAAGTAACGAGTCTAATAAGTAGCTTCAAATTACTTCGTACAAAAACTCATTAGAGGCTAGGGTTAATTGAACTGATACGCTCAAGAATAAGCTTTTATTAGCGTGGGTTGAATCAAGTGTGTAACTAACGACAGCGTTAGGATCGCAATCTTATTTTTGTTTACCGTCAGCCAGTAACTCGACTTCTAATTCGATATCAGACTTGAGTGCAGTTTGGCACGCAAGAATGTAGTTATTTTTTAAATCTTTTGACAGTAGAGTAATTGTGAAGTCAGCTAAAGGCTTGATTTTACCTTCCACTAAACGACATTTGCATGTGCTGCAAGCACCGACTCGGCAATCGTGTGGCCAAGCGAGTCCTGCTTCAAGTCCCGCTTTTAGAAGATTGTCACCAGCTTTAACAGTGATTGTCTGAGAACCATTGATCTTGGCTGTATAGTCCTTCTTTTTTTCAAATAAACCAAACATAATTTAATATTTCCTGAGGTTAAAACCAGTAGCGTATTGAGTGTTGCAAGTTTAAAAAAATGGGCCCTAAGCTTTCACCTTGGGCCCATCAAGAGATTGACTTAGATTCTTGCGTAAGAATCGTGGCTTTCAGGCATTGTGTAACCTGCTTGAGCATTG
>JBLIIN010000046.1:0-10068 GCA_047635075.1 Methylophagaceae bacterium
GATTTTTTTGCCTTTGCTCATTGCTAATACTTCTTGCGCTTGTGGATTTATTGGGCAACCATTAACAGGATCGAATTCACTACATTCTGTCAATTCGCCAGCGGGGAGTGTTTGGCCTACTTCAATTGTCATATTTGACACCTCATTTTTGTGTTTAAGTAAATGCTCATCTACAGCATAGGTCAAAAAGGGAAGGAGATAAAGATTATTAGTTTTTATTAACTTCAGCGGAACAAGTGCGTTATTGAATTGAAGTTTGTTGCTATCAATGGGTATGATAGCGGACGTTATTCTAAGGATTAATGATGATTGAAAAAACTGTTTTACGATGGGGTATTTTGGGTGCAGCAAGGGTTAACGAGCGTTTAATGCCCGCGATTGTTGAGGCTGATAATGCACAGTTAGTGGCGATTGCGAGTCGTCGAGCCGGCGCAGCAGCAGCAACCTTAGCTAAATATGCACCTGATGAAAAAGGTGTTGAGGTATTTGACGATCCTGATTTAGTGTTGAATCATACCGACATTGATGCGATTTACCTGCCGATGGCAAATGAAGAACATACTGAGTGGGCAATCAAAGCTATCGAGCAAGGTAAACATGTATTAATCGAGAAGCCAATGGCATTGTCTGTGGCTGATATTGATGCAATTGCTGCTGCAGCTAAACAATACGATGTGACAGTGATGGAAGGTTTTATGTATTGCTTTCATCCTCAACATGATTTTGTTGCTGAACTGATTGCATCGGGTGCGATTGGGGAAGTCAGAACAGTGAGAACCTGTTTTTCATTTCCGATGAAGCCAGCGAGAATGTATCGGCTAGAGCGTGACATTGATAACGGTGGTGGAGCTATGTGGGATATTGGCCCTTACGCTATTCATACTGCGCGAAGATGGTTCGATGGTCAGCCAAAATCGGTGATGGCGATGGCAAAAATATTAGACAGTGGGGCGGATATAAGTTTGAGCGGGATCATTGATTATGATGATGGTCGATATGCTCACTTTGATATGAGTTTTGAACGTGCACGCCGAAGCGAGTATGAAATTATAGGCACCTTGGGGGGCATTAAGTGCGATACAGTGTGGCAAAACCCTGACGACGCTCCGGTAATCAATTGGTGGACGGATGCAGGTGAACAGCACAAAGTTTCGTTGGCTGTGGCGAATCACTTTGTGGAAGAAATTAAGCACTTTAGTGATTGTGTTTTAAAAGGCAACCAACCTGCTTTATCAATAGCTGATGCGAGAGAAAATTGTCAGGTGATTACAGCCGCATTACGCTCTGTTGAGAGTGGTCGCAAGGAAGCCGTAACTTAATTAAGCTTTACTGCTGAAGATAGTTCGTCTGCGATCATTCGACACACGAAGCTCAATTTGTTGCTTAGCATTTTGGGCGGGTTTGCGGCGAGAGGGTGTCCTTCGACGTTCCATCGCAAGGATGGGTGGCCTTTCTTCTTCAGCAATAACCTGAAACTTCACAGTTCTATTAGCTGAGCTGCTAGCGGTTGGCATTGTTGAGGTTAAATAGTCTCTTGGCATATTGATCATAATCGTTAACTATTTCGTTTCATGTTTAAGTTATCGCCAGAAAAACAAAAAGCTTTAGTTTCAGTATATTAATGTTCTTTATGTATAACTATAAGGTCATTAAGGGCTAGCGAACCGAGACTTCTGTCGCAAAATAACATTTTACTTAGCATTGACAATGCCAAAGTGAGGCTTATTTGAACAAGATGGGGCTGAAGAGATGGTGATATAGGGTTGTGGCTTGGCTCAGGGGGGCAGTTATGACGGGTGCGAGTGCCGTCATCAAAATATTACGCAGTGTACTACTGCGGGTAACGCTTTGATTGATGTCTTGGTCTCTTATATTTAGTTTGTTAGTCACTGTTTTTTTGGAGGGCATCGAGTACTTTATTGAGTGCTAATAAACGGTCTTCCGCTTCGGGCATAAACTCTGTGAAGCGTAATTTATCTTGGCCATCTAGCTTATATTGACTGGCTTTTGATTGAATTAGCTCAATGATGTTCATTGGATTAATATTGGGTTCTTGCTCAAATATGATCCGCCCGCCTTGATCATAAACATCGATTTTACGAATGCCGATGGATTTGGCTTTAAAACGGAGTTCATGAATAGCAAATAAGGTTTGTACTTGCTCGGGTAATAAACCAAAGCGATCAATCATTTCTACTTGTAATTCTCTTAGGGACTCATTGTCGGGTGCTGCTGCAATGCGTTTGTAAAGCACGAGTCGAGTATGGACATCGGGGAGATAGTCATTGGGAATAAGGGCAGGGACATGGAGATCAATTTCTATGAAGTGACGGTTAGTCATTGTTAAGCTGGGCTCTTGACCTGACTTAAGCGCGTTGACAGCACGTTCGAGTAGCTCGTTGTATAAACCAAAGCCTATCTCTTGCATTTGGCCACTCTGATCATCCCCGAGCAATTCACCCGCACCACGTATTTCCATATCGTGTGTTGCAAGTGTAAAGCCAGCACCTAAATCTTCAATGGATTCGATGGCTTCTAGTCGCTTGATGGCATCTTTGGTCATGGCTTTTTTGGGGGGTACAATTAAATAGGCGTATGCGCGATGATGGGAGCGGCCAACTCGACCCCTGATTTGATATAGCTGCGCTAGGCCGAGTTTGTCTGCTCGATCAATGAAGATGGTATTGGCGGACGGAATATCAATACCTGTTTCAATAATTGTCGTGCAAACTAAGACATTGAATCTTTGATGGTAGAAATCGAGCATAACTTGTTCAAGCTCGCGTTCACGCATTTGTCCATGGGCGACAGCGACTTTAGCTTCGGGTACCATTTGCTCAATGTCACGTGCAATACGATCAATATCTTCAACTTTGTTGTGTAAAAAGTAGACTTGGCCCCCGCGTTTTATTTCACGCAGCATGCCCTCACGAATAGTGTCTTGCTGCCATTGTTGGACGAAGGTTTTAATGGCTAAGCGTCTGGCGGGCGGTGTGGCAATGATGGACAGATCGCGAATGCCGGAGATAGACATATTTAGTGTGCGTGGAATCGGCGTTGCCGTTAGAGTCAAGACGTCAATTTCAGCTCTATATTTCTTTATTTGTTCTTTCTGAGTGACTCCAAAACGATGTTCTTCATCAAGTATGAACAAGCCAAGTCGTTTGGGACTGATATCTTGTTGTAATAATTTGTGCGTTCCGATGACGATATCAGCCGTACCATCAGTCATTGCCTTTTTGACTATGTCGAGCTGCTTTTTAGAACGAAAACGTGACATGACTTCGATATTGATAGGCCAGTCGGCAAACCGATCCTTGAAGTTTTCATAATGTTGTTGGGCAAGCAGCGTTGTAGGAACCAGGATAAGGACTTGTTTATTCGATTGTGTTGCTAGAAATGCAGCGCGCATGGCGACTTCTGTTTTACCGAAACCAACATCACCACAGATCAGACGATCCATAGGAGAATCAGATGTCATGTCCTTAACAACCGCTTCAATGGCGTCATGTTGGTCTGGTGTCGCCTCAAATGGGAAGGCGGCGGCAAAGCTTGCATATTGCTCATCGGGTGAGTTTAAGGGTACTTTTTTATAAGCAGCTCGTTGCGCATAAATATCAAGTAATTCGGCTGCTACATCACGTACTTTTTCGGCAGCACGGCGTTTTGCTTTTTCCCATTGGCCAGAACCTAATTTATGCAGAGGTGCTAATTCTGGGGCAGCACCTGAATAGCGACTAATTAAATCAAGCGCGGCAACCGGGACATAGAGTTTGTCTTCTTTGGCGTATTCTAATGTGACATATTCAGTAGTGACATCACCAACATCAAGCGTTTGCAGGCCTAAGTATCGACCAACACCATGATCTTCGTGGACAACAGCATCACCGACATTCAATTCAGCGAGGTTACGAATGACGGCATCTGAATCACGTTTTTTACGACTGCGGCGACGGCGCTGCATCACCTGCTGGCCGAACAATTGAGGTTCTGCAATGACAGCAATATTGTCATTGATGAGGATTAAGCCCTGTTCTAGCGGGGCAATTGTGATGGACAAAGGACTGTCATCACATAGAAAATGATCCCAGTTGTTCACGGTTTTTGGCACAATACCGTTGTCACGGAGTATTTCTAACAAGGTTTCACGGCGACCAGCGGTTTCAGCCGCTAATAAAATTCGGCCTTCGAAATTATCGATAAAGTGGTTTAAGGCCCCACACGTATTATCTTGTTGCGCCGTCAGTGTCAGTTGTGGCGGTAAGGTGGAGTGATAGTTATGTTTGCCTTGAGCTGGGTCTAGTTCAAAACTTTGACTGTGCAGCCGAGGATATTGTTTAAAAGTGCTAAACAATTCTTCGACGGGGAAAAATATTTGATTGGGGGGGAGTACTGGTCTTTCTGGATTCGACGCGTGTTGATCATAGCGCTGATTAATTTCTTGCCAAAAGTCGGTTGCGGCTTGATGGGGGTCATTAACATTCAGAATTAGAGTGTTACTTGGAAGATAATCTATCAAGCTATTAGTTTTTGCTAAAAAGAGCGGTAAATAGTATTCGATACCGCCAGGCATATTACCTTCACTGACTTCTCGGTAAATGATACTTTTTTGTGGGTCACCATCAAATTGCAGTCTGAATTGTTGGCGGAAATGTTGGATACTGTCATCGTTGACTGGGAATTCACGAGCGGGCAGTAACTCAAGGGACTCTAATGATTCGATAGACCGTTGTGTTTCAGGGTCAAAAGTTCTTAAGGTGTCGATTTCATTATCGAATAAGTCAATGCGATATGGGAGTTTGCTCCCCATTGGATAGAGATCAATGATGGCGCCTCGAACAGCAAACTCACCGTGTTCCATTACTTGAGAAACATAACGGTAACCGGCTTTCTCTAAGCGGCTTCGCCATTGATCTATTTCAAAAGTATCACCTGTTTTGAGGAAAAGGGTATTGCCTTCTAAGAATTCACGAGGCGCGATGCGATGCATTATCGTGGCAATCGGCACAAGGAGAATACCTTGTTTGAAATTGGGTAACTGATGCAGCGTTTCTAAACGTTCAGAAATGATATCTTGGTGTGGCGAGAAATTGTCGTAAGGCAAAGTTTCCCAATCGGGGAAATGTAATATGGGAAGTTCTGTGTCCCCGAGATAAAACTGGGCTTCTATTTCCAGTTTGTGTGCGCTGGCGGCATCATCAGTGAGAACCAATATGGGTCCATTGTGCTGTTGGGCCGCTTTGGCTAATAGTAAACCTTGGGCGCTACCATAGAGCTGACCAGCCTGAAACAAGGTGTTGGCTTTTGCAGGCAACTTAGGGTTGATTGGGCTTAAGGGGGGCAATGTCGACATGGAGTGCTATTTAGAATATTGAAAGCAGCTTATTCTCACATAAATCACTAGGGTAAAACCAGTAATTAGGGTTATTGTTTTACTATTGTTGGGCTGTTATTTATCGATTTCAATCAATATGTGATAATACCTTCTGCATTTGGCTAGCAAGGAGAGGCCTTGGTAATGTTAGAGATTGACACTAATTCTTTATATCAAAATAAGTCTAGGTTAACTGTCTTGTTTGCTTTGAAAGAAAAACATCTATTGTCTTTGGTTCCCGCACCTAAGTGGGCTGGTTTTGTAGCTCAAAGTGGGCTTAAAATGGAAAGAATAACGATACTGACATGGCGGGTTTTAGTTGAGAGCTTATGACTGAGCAGTTAGAACAAGAACGGGTGTCATTTGATTCGGTAGTTTTTCTTAAAACGTTAACTGGCCGACCGGGTGTTTATCGAATGGTCGATAACAAAGGGACCGTTATTTACGTTGGTAAAGCAAAGAACCTTAAAAAGCGGGTGTCGAGTTACTTCCGCGCGACAGGGCTAACATCAAAAAATCGTGTCATGGTGACACAGATTGCCCATATCGAAACAACCGTTACGCATACCGAAAATGAAGCATTGATTCTTGAGAATAATTTAATCAAAGAATTGATGCCACGCTACAATATCTTACTTCGAGATGACAAAACCTACCCCTATTTGTTTATCTCATCGGACTCCTTTCCGCGTATTGGTTTGCATCGAGGCACCAAACGAAAGAAAGGCCAATACTTTGGTCCTTATCCGAGTGCGGGTGCTGTTAGAGAGAGCTTACATTTATTACAGAAGTTATTTCCAATAAGGCAGTGCGATGATAACTACTATAAGAATCGCTCTCGTCCTTGTTTACAATATCAAATTAAACGCTGCACTGCCCCTTGTGTTGGTTTGATATCGGAGGCAGATTATCAAAAAGATATTCAACACACGATATTGTTTCTGGAAGGTAAAAACCAGCAAGTTTTGGATGACTTATCTGAAGAAATGACTATCGCTTCTTCAGCACTCAATTTTGAAGGTGCCGCTTTAATCCGAGATAAAATTATCAGTCTCAGGCGCGTGCAAGAACGTCAATATGTCAGCTCGGAACAGGGTGACTTGGATGTGCTAGCAGCAATTGTGCGAGATGGTTTATCTGTAGTTGAAGTCAGTTTTATCCGTGGCGGCAGGAGCCTTGGTAGTAAGAGTTATTTTCCCAAGGGTACGGCAGCCAGTTCAGCTGAAGAATTGTTAGCGGCATTTATACCGCAATACTATTTGGGAAAGAATGTCCCAGTGGAAGTTTTGGTTAGCCATGAGTTTGATGACATGCCCTTAATGGAGGCAGTTTTGAAGTCTGAATCGCAACATCGGGTATTAATTCGTCGCCCTCAACGAGGT
The DNA here is from genome assembly GCA_047635075.1 of Methylophagaceae bacterium. Taxonomy (GTDB): domain Bacteria; phylum Pseudomonadota; class Gammaproteobacteria; order Nitrosococcales; family Methylophagaceae. The sequence goes on from JBLIIN010000046.1 coordinate 6,757, forward strand.
CCTAGCGTGCGTTGGATGAAAATGGCCAAGACTAATGCTGAAGTCAGTTTAGTTCAGCGTTTAAGTAGTCGCTCGAATCTTCTGCAGCGGTTTGAGTTATTGCAAGAGGCCCTTGATATGGCTGAATTGCCAAAACGCATCGAGTGTTTTGATATTAGTCATACTGGCGGTGAGAAAACAGTTGCTTCTTGTGTTGTTTTTGGCTTGGAAGGTCCGATTAAAACGGATTATCGAAAATTTAATATCGATGGGATTACACCGGGGGATGATTATGCGGCGATGCATCAAGCTTTGACGCGACGTTATACACGGTTACAAAAAGGAGAAGGTAAATGGCCTGATTTACTATTGATTGATGGGGGTAAGGGCCAATTGACGGAAGCAAAGTCGGTTATGGCTGAGTTACAGTTAGATATTGATATCCTGGGTATTGCTAAAGGACCCGCTCGAAAACCCGGTGAAGAAACGTTATTTTTGGTCGGGCGTGCGGGGGAAGTTGATTTAGCGGCGGATTCACCCGCATTGCACCTATTACAACAAGTACGTGATGAGGCTCATCGTTTTGCGATCACAGGCCATCGTCAGCGTCGAGCAAAATCAAGAAATACATCGCCATTAGAGTCTATTGAGGGGATGGGTCCTAAACGACGGCAGAAATTACTACAGCAATTTGGTGGGCTTCAGGAAATACAGCGGGCAGGGGTTGAGGACCTGTCTGCAGTCGACGGGATCAGCCCTGTGTTGGCTCAAAAAATTTACGATGTGTTTCATGACGAGAAATAACTGGCTTATGGTGCTACCATTATCGATATAAATCTTGTGAAGACCTGTTATGCCAAATATACCTAATATACTCAGTTTGCTTAGAATTGCGCTTATTCCTGTATTGATCATTGTTTTTTTGCTGCCTTACCAGTCAGCGCCAGCTTGGGCCACGGGTATTTTTGTTGTTGCTGCTTTAACCGATTGGCTTGATGGTTATTTAGCTCGAAAATGGGAGCAGACCTCGTCTTTTGGTGCTTTCATTGACCCGGTCGCCGATAAACTAATTGTTGCCGTGGCCTTAGTTTTGATACTGTTTAAAACCAATGAGTGGTATATTTTGTTGCCAGTTGTCGTCATTATTGGTCGTGAGATTACCGTCTCAGCTTTACGTGAGTGGATGGCAGAGCTGGGCCAAAAGAATGCGGTTAAAGTCTCTTCTGCTGGAAAATTAAAAACGACTTTTCAAATGCTTTCAATTGCTTGTTTGATTTATTACTCACCTGCTTTCGACTTACCTATCTTTGAGATTGGGGTGACTTTATTGTATGTTGCAACAGCACTGACAATTAGTTCGATGATGAGTTATCTAAAAGCAGCTTGGCCGATGTTAACATCTTAGTTTCCGGCCCTTGACATATATTCTTAAATCCCTATAATGACCTCCTTCAAAGCGGGAATAGCTCAGCTGGTAGAGCGCAACCTTGCCAAGGTTGAGGTCGCGAGTTCGAATCTCGTTTTCCGCTCCAAGACAACAAAAAGCCGTGGTTTTAACTACGGTTTTTTGGTTTTTGGACATTGTTTCTATTTAGGCTGAGTGGCAGAGTGGTCATGCAGCGGATTGCAAATCCGTTAACGCCGGTTCGATTCCGACCTCAGCCTCCATCCATAGATGCTAAGAAGTACCGTGCCGCAACAAAAGCGCGTTTATATGGGTTTTTGTGCCTATCGATCTGTCTGTGACTTTTGGTCGTTCTTTTCTGCTAGATCAAATCGTATTATTGAGGCTAAAAGTACAATTTATCAAAGTTGTTAGTGATTTTCACATTAGGTCAATATTAAGCCACAGGCTATTTATTCAGCCACAATGTGTTGTATCTGCTTTTTTGTAGATAGGAAAATTCTGTTGATAATCTTGTTTTTTGGTTTAAGTCGCCACGGGAGATTGAATAAGACCCTCGAAAGTTGCTTAGTTTTTACAATGTTTATTCTGCTTTCGCTCTGTCAGGTCAATTTCTGAATCGACGACAGTATTCAAATTATGTTCATTGCTAGAATTAGTCGAGGCCTTACCGTACGTGAGTTTCTAATCTGCGAACTGCTGTTACCCTCTGCAGTTTCTGTATTATGGATGACCGCTTTTGGTGGTACCGCAATAAGCATGGTGGCAGATGGTGCAAATGAAATCTCTAATGCAGCGTTGGAGCTCAAACTTTTTATGATGTTGGACCAATTACCTTTAGCTAATATCACTTCTTTTATTACAATTATTCTAGTATTGGTTTTTTTGTAACGTCTTCAGATTCTGGTTCATTGCTTATTGATACAATTACAGCGGGAGGTAAAATTGACGCGCCAGTAAGTCAACTCTATTTCTAAGAAGTGAGCTAGCCTATTGTGATTACCAGTATTTTTAGCCTCATCTAATTAATGTACGAATAGCCATTACGTAATGTGACTGCAGATCAATTCTCGTTTGCACAACATGATTAAGATAAAAATATTGTTTATATTGGTTTAAACAAGACAATTTGGCGATAAAACTTTGATTTGTATTGATAATCTTCGGCCTGAAACGAGAGTTGTTGAATTATTTTCAGGTGGTCAAATTAAAACTGAAATATATAAGGCCTACTTTATTGGGTCTAGCCGAAAGGCTTGAAAATAGACTGGGTCTACGTATGTTTTGTTAACGAGGGTGTTTAGCTTACAACTAAAGCTGAAAACATTAATTACTTGTGTTTAAAAGAGTGGCGGTTGGGGTCAACATGAAAACATGAGTCTAGAGGTGATGTCTTATCAGGACTATACGATCACTTTGTAAATTCATATCTCTCTTGAGTTTCCAGTCATTTTTATATTGCCAGTGTGTTTAAATCATGATTGTGCCACTGAACAAAACAGTTGAAAGTGTTATCCAGCTAACGAGTGTGCATAGCCCAGCCATAATGATGGCTGTTGAGAACATGAAGCCTTTTCCTTCAGGAATATTCATGAAAATAGGTATACCCACGTAAAGTAAGTAGAGGCTATATATCATCCCTGTGAAGATGGTCAGTACGACTAACCACACAATAGGGATAACTGCGACAAGGCCACATAAATACATAGGTAACGCGGTATAGGTGATGAAGTTTACACAGTGTTCAAATTTGGCTTTACCGCCATAGGTTTTTTCTAACCAAAAGACAAAATAAGCCATCGAGAGAGCCCCGATGATCATTGAACAATAAAACCCAAATGCCAATAGGAAGGCTTTATCGATATCAAAGATATGGAACTCTTTACCTGACAAGCTCCAGCCGATCAAGGTGAGGCCACAAAACAATG
>JBLIIN010000047.1:0-10031 GCA_047635075.1 Methylophagaceae bacterium
CTATCAGTGCTATTACTCGCCCTGCGGGTAAACCTTTTGCTAATATTAAAGTTGCACCCGCTGCTGATTTATCGACTAGTCGAGAAGTGTTACTAGTTTTACCCCGAGTTGATGAAATTGATATGGCATCTGAAGAGATTTTAACTGAAGAAATAGAAGCGGGAGAGCCAGAGTAATGGCGAGAATGGATAAATCGCAAGGCGGACTTATCATTGTGATGTCAGTCTTGCTAGCAATGGTATTGATGCTTATACCGCTGCCAGAGGGACTGCGTTTCTATCGCCCCGAGTGGGTATTGTTGACATTAATGTACTGGGCAATGGCTTTGCCACAGCGTGTTGGCGTTGGCTATGCCTGGGTCGTTGGATTATTTATGGACGTATTGCTGGGTGGATCTCTAGGCATACTGGCATTTGCTTATGCACTGGTAATTTATCTAATATTGAATTCTCACTTGCAGTTGCGTCAATTCCCATTATGGCAACAAGCCTTAAGCTTGATGTCATTAATTTTGTTAGTCCATGTAGTCACGGTGGTCATGACAACTAGGATGACAGGCTGGCATGCATGGTTACCCGCTATCGTGAGCACTGTTTTGTGGCCTGTTATTTATATCTTTTTGCGTGGCGTTAGGCGTACTTTTCATGTCAGATAACGTGTAAATGTCTACGCGGTTTACCTTAAAAGATCATGTGAACGAGAGCCGTTTAGTGAACAATAGGCTAATTTTGGCCGCCATTTTGGCCGGTATCCTATTTATAATTCTAATGGCGAGGCTGGCGGTATTACAAGTTGTTGAGCATAAACACTTTGATGTGCTATCTAATAGGAATAGGGTTGATATTCAGCCTTTAGTCCCTCAGCGAGGACTCATCTACGATCGCAATGGTGTTGTATTAGCGGAGAATATTCCTACTTTTAGTTTGGAGTTGATTCCTGAGAAAGTGGCCGACATTGATGCGACAATATCGGCATTAGCTACTTTATTTTCGGTGTCCGATGATGAGATTACGAAAATTAGAAAAACGATCAAACAACAACGTATTTTTCGACATGTTGTGATCCGTGAACGCCTAACTAACAGGGAAGTAGCGGTGTTTTCTGCTAACCGGCATCGTTTTCCTGGGGTCGATGTTGTTGGTCGCTTGATTCGCCATTATCCACATGGGGCTTTGTTTGCTCATACTGTTGGTTATGTTGGTCGCATCAATGAAAAAGATCAGACCTTAATTGACATGAAGAATTACAAAGGAACCTTACAAATTGGTAAGACTGGAGTTGAAAAGTATTATGAAGATTTGCTTCACGGCCAAGTTGGTTATCAGCAAGTAGAGACCAATGTTCAGGGGCGAGTGGTTCGTGAATTAAAAAATGAGCCTTCGATATCAGGTCAGGCATTGTTTTTAAACCTCGATATTAATTTACAGCGTGTTGCTGCCGAAGTCTTAGGTGAGTATAGCGGTTCAATTGTTGCGATGGATCCCAAAACAGGGGGTGTTTTGGCGATGGTGAGTAAGCCAGACTTTGATCCTAATCTATTCGTGACAGGAATCAGTATTAAAAATTATTCTGTTCTCAGAGATTCGGGAGAACGGCCACTATTTGATCGTTCCTTACGGGGCCACTACCCGCCGGGGTCAACCTTAAAACCCTTCGTTGCTTTAGCCGGGCTAGAGTTGGGAGTCGTAAAGGAAAGTACTGAAGCTTATTGCCCAGGATGGTATAGCTTGCCTGGTAAGGATCATCGATATCGCTGTTGGAAATCACATGGCCATGGCCATGTAAACTTGAAGCAATCGTTGGCGCAGTCTTGTGATGTTTATTATTATGATTTAGCTAACGTTTTGGGCATTGATCGTTTACATGGTTTTCTGGATTTATTTGGGTTTGGTCGCCGTTCTGGGGTTGATGTACCGAGTGAAAGTCGTGGTTTATCGCCTTCGAGTGAATGGAAAAGGACAGCTCGGAATCAGGTTTGGTATCCGGGCGAAACGATAATTTCTGGTATCGGACAAGGCTTTAATCAGACAACACCATTACAGCTAGCATATGCAACCTCCGTACTTGCAATGCGTGGTGTTAATACTTTGCCGCAGGTTGCTAGAGCAAGTCGGGCTGATGCCAGTAGTGAACTTGATTTGATGCCGATTAAGCGCGGTGACAGTTTACCGATTTCAAATGCTCAAAATTGGCAAGTCGTGATTGATTCTATGGTTGAAGTGACGTCAGGCAGTCGAGGTACAGCAAGAGCCGTGGGTAGGGAGTTACCATTTAAAATAGCGGGCAAGACGGGAACAGCACAAGTGTTTGGGATCAAACAAGACGAAGAATATGATGCTGAAACATTAGTAAAAAAGCTACATGACCATGCTCTGTTTATTGCTTTTGTCCCTGCAGAGGCCCCAGAATTTGTTGTTGCAGTCGTAGCTGAAAATGGAGGTAGTGGAAGTAAAACTGCCGCACCCATGGCCCGGAAGATGATCGAACAATATTATGGGTTACTCGAAAATGAAGAATAATATCTTAACGGACAGAGCAGATCCTGAGAGCTGGAGTTTGACCCAAACACTTCGTGTGATACATATAGATGCTTTATTGTTATTTGGTCTGTTGTGTTTATTGAGTGTCGGGTTGATAGTTTTGTTCAGTGCTGGCAATCAAGAAACCGCTTTAATAACGCGCCAGTTGGTTCGGATTGGCACTGCTTTTTTTGGCTTAATTGTGTTGGCAAATATTCACCCTGATCGTATGCGAGATTTGGCTTATTTCATTTATTGTGCAGGGCTGATTCTATTGATTGCTGTTCTAGTGGCCGGCGAGGAAGGCAAAGGTGCCCAGCGTTGGCTTAGTTTAGGAATAATCCGTTTTCAACCTTCAGAATTGATGAAGATAGCCGTCCCTTTATCAGTTGCCGCTTATTTAGCAGAACGACCGTTACCACCTACATTATCGCGTTTGATTGTCTGTTTCCTGATGGTGGTTGTTCCTGCCTTGTTGATTGCAAAGCAGCCTGACTTGGGTACCGCATTATTGATAGCTAGTTCTGGTCTTATTGCAATTTTTTTATCGGGTATTTCTTGGGTATTAATTACGAGTTTCGTCTTAGTCTCAGCGTCTGCTTTACCGATGCTATGGTACGTTATGCATGATTATCAGCGGCAGAGGGTATTGACTTTTTTGAACCCTGAAAGCGATCCCTTGGGTTCTGGCTATCATATTATTCAGTCTAAAATAGCGATCGGGTCGGGTGGCTTATTTGGGCGAGGCTGGTTAGAGGGAACACAATCTCAGCTGGCCTTTTTGCCGGAAAGGTCAACGGACTTTATTTTTTCTGTTATTGCAGAAGAATTCGGTCTGCTCGGTGTAGGTTTATTGTTGTTATTGTATCTCGCAATTGCTGGCCGTGGCCTTTACATTGCGGGTCAAGCACAAAGTAGTTTTGCGCGATTATTGGCGGGGAGTATTTCACTGACTTTTCTGGTTTATGTGTTTGTTAATGTTGGGATGGTAACGGGTTTGTTGCCTGTCGTGGGTGTGCCCCTGCCGTTAGTCAGTTATGGTGGTACATCAATGGTGACCTTACTAGCAGGTTTCGGTATCCTGATGTCGATCCACACTCACAGAAGGATGATGACTGCGTGAAAAAACTACTATGTGCTGCGACTTTGTTGTCAGCTTTTACCACGGCTTCGTTTGCCGATACAGCGTTACCAGGGTTGTCTGAATTTATTGATCAAATGCATCAAGAGCAGCAATTCGATAAAGCTGAATTAAGGTCAATTTTTGGACAGGTCGACGTTAAGGAATCGATTTTAAAAGCGATATCACGTCCGGCTGAGAAGAGTAAACCTTGGTTTGATTATCGCAAGATTTTTATTACTGATAAGCGTATCAGCGAAGGTGATACTTTTTGGCATCAGCATGCGACTGCTTTGGCAAAAGCAGAAGCACAATATGGCGTTCCGGCTGAAATTATTGTTGCTATACTGGGTGTTGAAACTAGCTACGGCAGTAATGTGGGTAGCTATCGTGTTGTCGATGCTTTATCGACGCTAGCATTTCGGTACCCACCAAGAAGTAAATTCTTTAGAAGTGAGTTAGGTCATTTTCTGGCTTTAGCCCGTGAAGAAGGAATGTCTACGTTGAATCCAATAGGTTCCTATGCTGGCGCTATGGGTTTAGGGCAGTTTATGCCCAGTAGTTACCGTGCTTATGCTGTTGACTTTGATGCTGATGGAAAGCGTGATATTTGGACTAATCCAACAGATGCGATTGGTAGTATTGCAAATTACCTAGCCCGCCATGGTTGGCTAAGGGGAGAACTCATTGTGCACAAAACAACGATTGGTGAAATAGTACCGACAGCGCTATTAGAAAAAGGTAACAAGCCCACTATCGACCCTGCGAGCCTAAAAAAGGCCGGTGTATCGACTGAGCACTTACCTTCAAGTGTGAGTAAAGTAGCGTTGATCTCCTTAACGCAACAAGACGGTGAAGAGTACTGGATAACGCGCCAGAACTTTTATAGTATTACGCGCTATAACCACAGTCGTATGTATGCGATGGCGGTTACACAATTGGCAGAGGCGATTCGTCAAAAACACGAGCAATAATCATGATAAAAACAATAAAAAAGGGGTTTGTCTTTGGCAGCCTGGTTTTATTATCTGCTTGTGGTGGCGGTCTCTTTGAAAAAGGTGATAGCGCACCCACCGACCCACCAGATGTGTCTGGCATACCCGATGCGGTTCCAAGAGTAGAAAAAGCGCGAGCACAAAACCAAAAAAGTTATGTTGTGCTTGGGAAACAGTACCACCCGATGAAAAGTGCTGCAGGTTACCGTGAGCAGGGGATTGCCTCTTGGTATGGTAAGAAGTTTCACGGCCGCAAAACAGCCACAGGTGAAACTTATGATATGTATCAAATGACAGCAGCGCATAAGACTTTACCTTTACCTAGTTATGCTGAAGTAACAAATTTAAAAAATGGTCGTAAGATAATTGTTCGGGTCAATGACCGGGGACCGTTTCATGGCGGTAGAATTATTGATCTATCGTATTCTGCTGCTAAGAAATTAGGGATTATTGGCCACGGGACAGGTCAAGTTGAAGTGCAAGCGATTAATGCTGCAAGCTATACTAGACAGGCTGTCGAACTGGCTGTTGCGGTAAAGCCAGAAGTCGTGCCAGCCAATGCAACACTGCCCTTGGATCAGGATAGTGGTGACGCTCAATTGCCGTTATATCATCAAGATGTCGATGGCCCTGCCGTGTATTTACAAGTGGGGACATTTAGTTCGGTTGAGCGAGCGGAATCATTTAAATCACAGTTAGCAAAACAAATTAAAGAGATTGTTTTTTTGATGCCACTCTACCGGCCTCAAGGGGATTTGTATCGTGTTAGAGTGGGACCACTAGCCAATGTTGAAGCCAGTGAGATAATGGCTGTAAAATTAAAGTCGTTGGGTGTGCGCGATAGTCATGCTGTTATTGAGTAATTATTTTAGAGGGTATTGATGTTAAAAACAGTTAAAAACCTGTTATTTGTTTGTTTCGCATTCATTTCGACTGCGAGTTATGCTGTTGTCACTCCGATGCCAAAAGCACCAGATGTTGCTGCCAGCTCCTATGTTTTACAAGATTATAAGAGCGGGCATATTTTAGCAGCATCGAATGCGGATCTACGACTACCCCCCGCCAGTATTACGAAGCTGATGACTTCTTATGTCGTTTTGAATGAACTCGCATCGGGCAATGTCGCTTTAGAGGATGAAGTGCTCATAAGTGAAAAAGCCTGGCGAATGGTGGGGTCACGAAGTTTTATTGAAGTAAACAGCAAAGTCTCTATTGAAGTGCTGTTGCGTGGAATGATTATTCAATCAGGTAATGATGCAGCTGTAGCATTGGCCGAGCACATTGCCGGAAGCGAAGAGACTTTTGCTCAAATGATGAACCAATACGCTCAGAAACTGGGCATGTTTGATACTAACTATCAAAATGCAACAGGATTACCGGGTAAAGATCACTTCACGACAGCGCAAGATATAGCGACTTTGTCTGTTGCATTAATTGGCAATTTTCCAGAACATTATGCTTGGTATGCCGAAAAAGAATTTACTTACAATAATATTACACAACACAATCGCAATAAGTTGCTGTGGCGTGATAAGAGTGTTGATGGTCTAAAAACTGGTCATACCCAAGAAGCGGGTTATTGTCTTGCTGCTTCTGCTAAGCGTGACGGAATGCGGTTGATCTCGGTTGTGTTGGGTACGCGTAGTGAAAACGCCAGGGCACAAGAAACTCAAAAATTGTTTAATTATGGCTTTCGCTTTTTTGAAACCCATGATTTGTATCAAGCGGGTCAACAGGTTGCACAGAGTAAGGTTTGGAAAGGCGCCACTGATAGGGTGGTCTTAGGCTTGGATAAACCGTTGACGATTACCGTTCCTCGTGGGCGTTATGGTGAACTGGTTGCGACGACTAGTATTCAAAAACCTATTGTTGCTCCGGTTGTTTCGGGACAAGTGTTAGGTGAAGTAAATATTCATTTGGCTGGTGAATTATTGGCAACAGAACAGCTGATTGCTATTGAATTGGTTGAGAAGGGGAGCTGGTGGCGCCAGTTATTAGATATGCTATTGATGTTGATTTGGGGCTAAATGCGGTGTCAGATGTTTTTGTTAATGGTTCATTTATAGCTGCAGAAAAAGCCACAGTCTCCGTTTTTGACCGTGGGTTTTTACTCGGTGATGGAGTTTATGAGGTCATTCCAGTTTATGCGAGTCGTTGCTTTGAATTAGCAGCGCATTTGATTAGGCTTAACAATAGCTTAGCAGCTGTTAAAATGACCAACCCTCACAGCGATCAAGATTGGGCCTCAATATTCGATACGTTGATCCAGCATAATGGTGGAGGGAATCAAGCTTTGTATATGCAAGTATCTCGTGGTGTTGCACCTCGTGACCATGTCTTTCCAGTGGGTGTTGAACCCAGTGTGTTTGTGATGACGAATCCATTAAGCGTTATGTCAGAACAGGTCAAACTAAAAGGTATTCATGCCGTGACATTAAATGATACCCGTTGGCAACGATGTGATATAAAAGCGATTAGTTTGTTACCCAATAGCTTGTTGAAGCAAGAAGCGAAAGAAGCGGGTGCGGATGAAGCGCTATTGATTCGAGATGGTTTTATGACCGAGGGGGCAGCAAGCAATAGTTACGCTGTCTTTTCTGGGGTGATACACACGGCACCTAAGGATAATAAAATTTTGCCGGGAATTACGCGCGATGTGTTGTTATCACTTGCGAAGCGAGCAGGTATTAAAGTGGTCGAAGAAGCTGTCGCCGAAACCCGTTTAGCACAAGCAGATGAATTATGGGTCAGTAGTTCGACTAAAGAAGTACTCCCGATTACTAAATTGAATGGTCAGACTATCGGATCAGGACTGCCCGGTAACGTCTGGCACCAAATGGATGCCTTGTATCAGCAATTAAAAGCGGAGACCGCATGATGGCTGTTGAAGAGCGCGATACTTTAATTGAGTTTCCCTGTGACTTTGACATTAAAGCCATGGGATTGACGAGTGATGAGTTTGACTCAACTGTGATCAGTATCATTCGTCAATATGTAGATGATATTAAGGAGGGAGCAATTAAAACAAAGCAAAGCTCAGGCGGTAAGTTTACTTCCATTACCGTCACTGTATACGTCGAAAGCCAAGCCCAACTCGTGACCATTTATCAGGCGTTGAGTAGTCATGATTTGGTTAAATACGTACTTTAATCTCAAATTATGATTGTTAAGGACCTTGGATTAGTCGACTATGTATCGACCTGTTCAGCTATGCAAGACTTCACTGCAAATAGAGGCTCAGAGACGGTGGATGAGTTATGGCTGTTAGAACACTATCCTGTGTTTAGCCAGGGTACCAATGGACTAGCCGAACATTTATTAGACCTAGGAGAAATTCCCTTGGTCCAGTCAGATCGCGGGGGTCAGGTGACGTATCATGGGCCGGGTCAGCTCATTGTTTATACGTTGTTTGATTTAAGACGTTTGGGCCTTGGGGTCCGTGATATGGTGAATCGGCTAGAAAACAGTGTTATCACTGTATTGAATGACCAAGGCATTGATGCTTATTCTGATGCTAAAGCCCCTGGTGTGTATATTGCTGGCGAAAAAGTAGCTTCTTTAGGCTTGAGGGTAAAGCGAGGGGCCTGTTATCATGGCGTCAGCATCAACGTTGATATGGATTTATCGCCCTTTTTGTCTATCAATCCCTGTGGTTATCAAGGGATGAAAATGACTGACTTAAAAAGTTTAGGATCTGAGATATCGATGGTAGAAATGAAACAACACTTTGTGGCTGCATTGACAGCACAGATTAATTAGAAGGTATGTCTATGTCTGAAATAAGTCCTGAAAAGCGTGATATTAATGCGTTCAGAGGGGAATCCAAGGTTGCTCGTATTCCTATTAAAGTGGTGCCGAGTGAACCCAAAAGAAAACCTGCTTGGATACGTGCTAAAGCGCCTGTTACCCCAGAAGTAGTTCGGTTGAAAGGTTTATTGCGAGAACACAATTTACATACCATTTGTGAAGAAGCGGCTTGTCCTAACCTTGGAGAATGTTTTACTCAAGGTACAGCAACATTCTTAATTATGGGGCAGCTTTGCACACGACGTTGCCCTTTTTGTGATGTGGCCCACGGCAAGCCGGATCCTTTGGATGAAAAAGAACCTGCTCACTTAGCCAAAACTATCGCAGCGATGCAATTGAAACATGTCGTAGTGACATCAGTGGATCGTGACGATCTTCGTGATGGTGGAGCAGGTCACTTCAGAGATTGTATTAGAGAGATTAGAAAGCAATCCCCCGAGACGGATATTGAAGTATTGGTGCCTGACTTTCGTGGCCGGATGGATGTGGCATTGGAAATATTGGCGGAATGTCTGCCTGATATTTTTAACCACAATTTGGAAAGTATCCCGCGTTTGTACAAGGCGGTACGTCCAGGCTCGAATTATCAATGGTCCTTGGACTTGATTAAAAACTTTCAAATTCAGCATCCTGATGTGCCGACAAAGTCAGGTCTGATGTTAGGTTTGGGTGAGTCGCTGGATGAGATAAAACAAGTGATGCAAGATTTACGTGACCATGGATGTCGGATGTTAACGATGGGCCAGTATCTACAACCCAGTCGTCACCATTTGGCCGTGGAACGTTTTGTCACCCCGGCGGAGTTTGATCAGTTGGCTGTTGTGGCAAAAGAGATGGGGTTCGAACAAGTAGCAAGTGGCCCAATGGTTCGCTCGTCATACCATGCCGATTTACAAGCGCAAGGTGCGCATGTCTCTTAGCTGAAATAAGCTAGCCCCCATTCTTAAACAGTAAATTAGTTTAAGAGTGTACAAATTTGTGTATGAAGTATAATACAAGATTGAACTTAAACTGCATAGACAGAACGTGAGGTCATAGGATGAGTGATTTTTTACCCGGACTAGAAGGCGTTGCTGCCACCAAATCAGCCATTTCGTTTATTGATGGTGATCAAGGATTACTTTCTTATCGAGGCTATCCGCTAGAAACATTGGCGGAAAATAGTAGTTTTGAAGAGACAACTTTGTTACTACTCGATGGTCAGTTACCCTCTGCTACTGACTTAGCTGGATTTACGAAAAAATTAAGAGGTCATTACCGGATTAAATATCATATCCGAGAAATGATGCGCCATTTTCCATCAACAGGTCATCCGATGGATATGTTACAAACGGCGGTATCGAGTTTGGGCATGTTTTATCCTGGTACAGAATGTTTGACCGGTTCTGATGTCTGCGAAGATCTTAATTATGTCCGCAATATGACGGTGAACATCATTGCACAAATGGCGCCATTAGTTGCTATGTGGCAGCATATTCGTCAAGGTTATGATCCGATTGAACCACGTGAAGATTTATCAGTCGCTGAAAATCTACTCTATATGTTTACTGGCAAAGAACCTGATCCAATGTTGGCTAAAATCATGGATGT
>JBLIIN010000048.1:0-9841 GCA_047635075.1 Methylophagaceae bacterium
CAGCGCACTGCACAAGGCATTTTTGACCTAATTTTAGAGCTCAATGAAATCTTAGGAACAGCCCTCGTTATTGTCACCCATGACACTGGGCTAGCAGCCCAAATGAACCGAGTCATGACTTTAATAGACGGTCATTTAGAAAACAAGAATTAATCAGTAGGCTTCTTATTCTGCCGCCGCCTAGCCCAGCTTCGCACTACCAAAAAACGCCACAGCACCCTAACCAACAAAATAGCCAATAACGCCGCCGATATACCCAACAAAAAAGATCCTAATAACAGCGGTTGCCAGATATCAACAAACTCTGTTGCAAACCATTCCCACGACATCGTAAAAGCCTGCTCTCTAACAGGCAATTCTAAAATATACGCGCCCAATCGATAAGAAAAAAAGTAAATCGGCGCAATCGTGACTGGATTCGTGACCCAAACTGCCATTACCGCGATGGGTAGGTTTACTCTCACTAAGATTGCCAGTGCAGCGGCAACAAACATTTGACCTAAGATTGGCATAAATGCAACAAATAGGCCTACAGCAAGTCCAAAAGCAATAGATCGCCGATTAAGGTGCCACAATCTCGGCTCAGCCAAACGTTGCCCAAAGCGCTGCAAATGTGGATGTTCGCGCATCACACGATGATCAGGCATGATACGTCTTAAAAACCTACGGGGCATGAAGTCTCTTTTTCATCATTAAGTCGGCGTCATTATAGGGATATATGATTAAAACTACCATCGTATTTGCCGTAGGTTGCATTGTTATATTGTTGATGCCTACATTACCAGTAATCAACTGGTTTTGGTTGGTACTGCTTAACATTATTTTATTTTATTTTAAGCCAACGCGTTATTTAGCTGTCGCACTGTTAGCCGCATTATGGACTATATGGCAAAGCCAGAGCATGTTGGATGACCAATTACAGCCTGATCTCTATCAAAAAGTTTTAACTATCACAGGCATTATCAAGTCAGTACCAGATGAACAGGGGCGGATACTTCGCTTTAATTTCAATCCGGACCAAAACCAAGGTCTCACTCTACCTAAGACAATACGCTTATCGTGGTATCACCCTTTTCCAGAAAATGTCCTTGCAGGAGAGCAATGGCGACTCAGCGTTAAACTCAAACTGCCTCATGGCATGATGAATCCAGGAGGATTCGACTATGAAGGTTCATTATTCCAAAAAGGGATTGGAGCAACCGGCTATGTCAAACAAGCCAGTACCAACATCAAGCTCGCTGACAGCGACTTTTGGCATCTCAATACACTTCGTCAAAAACTAGCCAATAAAATAAAGCACTACCGTCCAGACAGTGACCATCTTGGCTTAATGCAGGGCCTCCTCGTTGGTATTAAACACAATATATCCGCAGAACAGTGGCAAACTTTAAGGCAGACAGGAACCAGTCATTTATTGGCTATTTCTGGCCTACACATTGGTTTAGTGGCGACAATTGGCTTCTATCTCTTCAGCTTTGTTTGGTCGATATCTTATCGAAACCTTATCTGGATACCGGCTAAACAAATCGGTGCTATTGGTGCAATCAGCTTCGCTCTGGGCTACGCCGCATTAGCCGGCTTCTCAATTCCAACTCAAAGGGCGCTTATTATGGTCAGCGTATTCATGACTGCCATATTAATCCGCAAAACGGTTCTAAACAGCCAATTATTAGCCATTGCCGCCCTCATTATCTTAATTATCGATCCTATCGCCATCATATCAGCCGGGTTTTGGCTCTCTTTTAGTGCCGTCTCTATTATCCTGTTTATAAGCCAACACCGTTTTCCCTACCCAAAATGGCAATGGGCAAAAGTACACTTTTTTATTGCCTTTGGCCTTAGCCCTTTATTGTTACTTTTCTTCACACAAACATCATTGATTGCGCCTGTAGCGAATTTTTTTGCCGTTCCTTTAGTTAGCTTAATTATTGTTCCGTTACTATTATTAACAAGCGCTTTATTATCTACCTGGCCCGCCGCCAGTAAATTAGGTTTTATTTTTATTGATACACTATTTAACTTACTAATTGAGGCCTTAAATTACCTTTCTTCTTTACCTTATTCCAATTTAGATATCGCACTCTCTTCGCCGACCGTATTGATTTCAATAACCATCGCAACATGTTTAATCCTGCTACCCAGGGGCCTGCCCGCAAAATGGCTAGCCCTCTTAGGTTTCTTACCTCTGTTATTCTCGCCAAGCAACGATATCCATCAAGGTGGTTTTAAACTGACTTTACTCGATGTCGGTCAAGGTCTAGCCGCCGTTATTCAGACGCAACACCACACGCTTGTCTTCGACACTGGCGCCAAATTCAGTCATCAATTCAATGCGGGTGACGCGGTGTTAATCCCTTTTCTTAAACACCTCAATATCCACCATATAGACATGCTCATTATTAGTCACAGTGATAATGACCATATCGGAGGCGCAAAAAGTCTATTGACATCATTAACGACCTCCTCAATATTAACAAGTCAGACTGAACATCTCTCTAAATCAATGCCATGCATAGCGGGACAAGCATGGCAATGGGACGATATCTACTTCAAAGTTTTAAATCCAACGCTCGATCAAGTCGGCAACGATAACAACTTATCCTGTGTACTTAGAGTCAGTAACGGACAACATAGTGTCCTGCTAACAGGTGATATCGAAAAGCAAGCCGAGCAAAAAATAGTTCATCGATACCAACAAAATCTGGCTTCGACAGTCCTAGTAGCACCACATCACGGAAGCAAAACCTCATCTACACAAAAATTCGTCAACGCTGTTAATCCGCAATTTGTCTTATTCCCTGCCGGCTATCTCAATCGTTACCACTTTCCAAATATAACCGTCTTAGAAAGGTATTTAGAAATGGGGGCAATACCTTATTCAACAGCCAGATCCGGTGCCATTTCAATTCACTTCCAAACAGATACAAAACCAGAAATAAATACCTGGCGGCATCAAGGTAAAAGAATTTGGACCTCTGTCGCTATAGACTAAGGAGTTTTTCACGTATTATAGTCCCTTTCTTAAACATATAATGAGAGTGCAAAAATGTTAGAGCTTGTTACAACTGGTGGTTGGTTAATGTTGCCCTTATTTTTGTGCTCCATCATAGCAATCGGTATCATTATCGAACGATTTTGGAGCTTACAAACGAAACATATTTCACCACCAGAACTGGTCACTCAAATATGGCAGTGGCTTCGTCATCAACAAGTGGATGAAAGTCGTATCCGCGCCTTACAAGAAAACTCGCCACTCGGGCAGATTTTAGCCTCGGGCCTCATCAACAAAAATGCACCCCGAGAAATCACCAAAGAAAGTATCGAAGATGTCGGCCGGCATGTCACACTCTCACTAGAAAAAAATCTCAACACACTAGGTACGATTGCTGCTATCACGCCTCTCCTGGGCCTTCTCGGTACGGTTATCGGCATGATAAAAGTCTTTGCCGTTATCACAACCGAAGGTGTCGGAAACCCCGAAACCTTAGCAGGCGGAATTTCAGAAGCACTTATCACAACAGCGACAGGTCTCGCTGTAGCCATTCCAAGCCTTATTTTCTACCGCTATTTCCGAGGCAAAATTAACTTACTTGTCGTTGATATGGAAAAACAAGCGATGAAGCTAATAGAAATATTACACGGCGAACGGGATTTTGACCCTGCCAAGGAACAAAAATCTTGAAGCTTTCTCCGACCAAACCAGAGGAACCTGATGTCAATCTGACACCGATGATCGACGTCGTTTTTCTGCTACTGTTATTTTTCATGGTATCAACCAGTTTTATCCGTGAAAGCTCACTCAAAGTAGATCTTCCCGAAGCAACAGGACAAACTTTAGCTGAAAAACAAGAGTCTACCGACATCATTATTAATGAAAAA
Organism: Methylophagaceae bacterium; assembly: GCA_047635075.1. Classification (GTDB taxonomy): domain Bacteria; phylum Pseudomonadota; class Gammaproteobacteria; order Nitrosococcales; family Methylophagaceae. The sequence goes on from JBLIIN010000048.1 coordinate 3,880, forward strand.
GGTGAATTCATCATCAACGAAATAACCTTATCAAGCCCAGATAATACTCAGTTAGCTGCCTTACTCAAAAAAACTGTCGGAAACAAACAAAATCCTCACATTATCATCAGTGCTGATGCCAATACCGGCTATCAACATATTGTCAGCGCAATGGATGTCGCCCAACAGCTGGGATATTCCCGACTAACATTAGCCACACGCCTAAAGACTACCAAAACAAAATGAATCAAGTTCAACTAGATATGACGGCGAGTGAGTTATATCGTCGCCTGTTAACGTATGTTAAACCCTACTGGCCTGTTTTTGCTGCTGCTATCTTATCTATGGCAGTCTTTGCTGCGACAGAGACTGGCCTAGCCGCTATGATGAAGCCCTTACTTGATGGCAGTTTTGTTGAGCGGGATCCTGACGTAATAAAATGGCTACCGATTGGGTTAATTGGCTTGTTTCTCATTCGAGGTATTGCCAGCTTTTTTACTGCATATGGCTTGGGCTGGATTGCCCGTAATATCATCAAAAACTTACGATCTCAAATGTTCGAACGCATGGTCTCCCTACCTGCGCTTTTTTATGATCAAAGTACCTCTGGCCAACTCATGTCAAAAGTACTTTATGATGTTGAGCAAGTGGCCAATGCTGCGACTGATGCCATTTTGACTATCGTCAGAGACTCTCTAACCATTCTAGGCTTACTCGCTTGGATGATTTACCTAAACGGTTACTTATCACTCATTATTCTCACAACGGTCCCGATCATCGGTTATATAGTTTATAAAATAAGTACACGCTTTCGGAATATCAGTAAAAACATCCAAGACTCGATGGGGGATGTTGGCCATATTTGTAACGAAATCATTGATGGTCAACGTGAAGTTAAAACTTTTGGTAGCCAAGCGTATGAAATTGCTCGGTTTGAAAGAGTCAACAAGAAGAACCGCCAGCAACGCATGAAAAAAATTGCCACAGAAGCCACTAGCCAGCCATTGATTCAACTTATCACGGTCTTAGGCCTCGCCGTTGTTATTCATTTGGCCACCACGCCAGAAATGTTAGAACAAATCAGCGTTGGTAGCTTTATCTCCTTCGTCACCGCTATGTTTATGATTTTAACCCCACTTAAGCGCTTAACCAAAGTCAATTCAAAACTACAAGCGGGTATTGCTGCCTCACAGAGCGTCTTCACTTTGCTCGATCAACAACCCGAGATAGATTATGGCAACAAGATGATTGCCTCAGCTGAAGGCGAAATTGAATACCACAATGTTAATTTTGGCTATGATGATGAGAAAGGACAAGTACTCAATAATATTTCTTTTCATGCTAAATCAGGACAAACTATTGCGTTTGTTGGCCATTCAGGAAGCGGTAAGACAACACTTGTCAGCTTGTTAGCCCGGTTTTATCAAACAAAGAAAGGCACTATAAGTATCGATGGCGTCGATATTAACGAACTCAAGTTAAGCAATCTTCGCCAACACTTATCATTGGTGAATCAGCAAGTTATTTTATTTAACGATACGGTTGCAAACAACATTGCCTATGGTCAAGAACAGGTCAGTAATGAACGTATTGTCGAGGCGGCGAAAGCTGCTCATGCATGGGCCTTTATCGAACGATTACCTCAAGGCTTGTCCACACAAGTAGGTCAAAATGGTGTCTTACTGTCGGGAGGACAACGTCAACGAATCGCGATTGCACGTGCTTTGTTACGTGATGCCCCTATACTCGTACTTGATGAAGCGACAGCCTCATTAGATTCTGAAGCAGAACGCCACATTCAAGCGGCTTTAGAAACCCTCATGCAACAAAGAACAACTCTCGTCATTGCTCATCGCCTCTCGACAATTGAAAAGGCAGACCAAATCATCGTCATGCACCAAGGTCAAATTATTGAAACTGGTACACATGCCGAACTCATTGCCAAAGGTGAGCATTATGCCCAACTCCATCGCTTACAATTTCAAGAAAAGTAATATAATAGAATGAAATGGCTCACTGATTCTTGGTATGAATACCAATCAATAAGATTCCTCCTTTTGCCCTTTAGCATGGTCTACCAAATTGTCATCACATTACGTCGGCTCGCTTATCGGACCAAAATATTTAAGCAACATCATGTCAATGTTCCCGTTATTATTGTGGGTAATATTTCTGTCGGTGGCACCGGGAAAACACCGGCTGTTATATGGCTAGCGACCCAATTAAAGAAAGCAGGATACAAACCCGGCATCATTAGTCGGGGGTATGGCGGCCACTCTGACCACTATCCGCAAGAAGTTAGACCCAACAGTGAACCTAAAATTGTTGGGGATGAACCCGTCATCATCAGCCAGCAAACAGCTTGTCCAATGGCCGTTGCACCAAAGCGCATCGAAGCCGCCGAATATCTTCTCAAAAATCATGACTGCAATGTCATTATCAGTGACGATGGCTTACAACATTATGCACTAGCAAGAGATATCGAAATTGTTGTCGTTGATGGAACACGTTTATTCGGCAACCGCTACTGCCTCCCGGCAGGCCCCCTAAGAGAACCCATTGTCCGCTTACGCGATGTCGACTTTGTCATACTAAACGGCGGTCACAGTCACTCTCAATACGTCATGACACTCAACCCCGGCCAGGTGATTAATGTTGCCGATAGCGCAATGCAAAAACCCCTTGATGCATTCAAAGGTGAGACAATTCACACTATTGCTGGGATTGGTCATCCAGAACGCTTTTTCGACTATCTCAGGAATGCAGGATTGACTATCGAGCCACATTATTTTGTTGACCATCACCGTTTCAGAGCCATCGACTTGCACTTTAATGACAGCCGGCCTATTTTAATGACGGAAAAAGATGCTATAAAATGTCGCGCTTTTGCTATGGATAATATGTGGTACATTCCAGTCAAAGCCTCGGTTAATAATGACCTTGAACAACACATTCTGACCAAATTATCAGGAATCTCAAATCATGGATAAAACGTTACTCACAATCTTAGCTTGCCCTAATTGCAAGGGCAGCCTAAGCTACCAAAAAGAAGACCAAGAATTAGTGTGCCCAGTCTGTCGACTTGCTTATCCTATCCGAGATGATATTCCAGTGATGTTAATCGACGAAGCCCGCAACTTAGCCTCAGATGAAGTTATCTAAATGGCTTTCAGAATCATCATTCCTGCACGCTATGCTTCCAGTCGTCTACCCGGCAAGCCGTTACTGGATATCGCAGGAAAACCCATGGTTCAACACGTCTATGAACGTGCTCTAGAGAGTCAGGCAACCGAGGTGATCATTGCAACAGATGATGAACGTATTGCGCAAGTGGCAATGACATTTGGTGCCAAAGTCTGCATGACAAAGGCAGATCATTCTTCTGGCACAGATCGTTTAGCAGAAGTCGCTGAGCAGTATCAATTTGATGATGAAGATATTGTGATCAATGTCCAAGGTGATGAACCTTGTCTACCTGCTCAACTGATTAATCAAGTTGCTGACGACTTAGTACAACACCCCAAGGCTGATGTTGCCTCGTTATACAGCCAAATTGAACAAAAAAAACAACTCTTCGACCCTAATATTGTAAAAGTCGTGACAGATCAAAAGGGCTACGCTTTGACTTTTAGCCGAGCCCCAATACCCTGGTTAAGAGATTATTTCCAACAAGATAAGGCTCTGCCTGATAAATTGCCTCATAAACGTCATATTGGCTTATATGGATATCGCGCTAGCTTCCTAAAGCAATACGCTGGACTAACACCTTGTGCTATAGAGATAGCAGAATCACTAGAACAACTCAGAGCCTTGTATCACGGCAAAAAAATTCATCTCACTAAGGCTGAAATCGATCCAGGCCATGGCGTCGATACCGCTGAAGATTTAACGCTCGCTAGAGAATTACTAGGGTAAGAAGGCTTGTAATCCAGTAGCCAGCAAATCAGCATGCAGCTCACCCTCACTATCATATACCGATAAAATGTAGGTCCTCGGGACAGTGCGGTGGCCCTCACCATATTGCGTCGCTTGAATATTAGACTCTTGACCTAGTGCTTGCAGCACATACTGACACCCATCCAACAACTCAACAATCTCACACAACTGTTGTTGATAGATAACTTGCCGGCCAATTAAGACCAGCAAATCATCAGTTGTAATGGTCCTATTCTTCTGTGGCATCTTCTTTTGGTTTAACCTTCCTTCGTGCACGTTTCCTGGGTGCTGGTTTAGGTTTAGGTTCTCCACTATCACTCGAAGCATCAGGTTTTGCTAAGTTGCTTACAACATTCGCTTCCATCGCTTCTTCTACTCGTGTTTTAGGCTTAGATTCGGGCTGCGGCTTAGGAGACAATTGCTCCTTGGGTGGTGTACGGCGTCGGCGTGGCGTACTACTTTGCTTTCTTGCAGGCTTGTCATGTGAAGCCGGTTTATTCCCATCGACTTCTTTGACAGCATCGACTTGAATGACATTACCATCAGGTAACGGCTTGTCATCAACGGGCAATGCATTACCATCCACTTCTTTTTTGACAGGCGCTAATCTATTACCTTTGTCATCTGGGATCTGCTGCTCAACGTCATTGTCCTGACGAGGACGTCGACGACGTCCCCCGCGGCGTGATCGGCGGCTATTGTTATTGCGACCTTGAGATTGGTCATCGTCTTCTTTAGGAACGGGGTCAGATTTTACTGGCGGAGCTTGTACCTCATCCTTAGACTCATCCTTAGGCTGATCCTTAGTTTCGTTCTTACCTTCTTCATCACCTCGACGTGGTTGTCTGCGATTATTGCGATTACGCGGACGTTTATTCTGTTCACGTTGTGGCTTATCTTCTGCTGCTGGCGTGGCACTTTTCTCTATGGCATTTTTCTCTTCGACCACCTCCACTTCAGGCTCAGGGGCCTTACCCGTGATCACATTCAATAGGCGGCTTAATAAACTCATTTTTTTCACCTCAGCCACTGCCGCTACCACAGCGGCAACAGGCGTTGTCACTATGGAAGGTGACGGCGCTGGTGCCGCTGGTGATACACCCGTTACTGCAGGTTGTTCAACTGTCGGCCTCACTTTTAACGCATCAGGCACCTCAGGCGCGGGCGTATCCATCAAGTGATGACTGACTTCATTCTTTTCACTGCCATCTTTCACCCGCTCAATTTCATAGTGCGGCGTATCCATGTGTGGGTTTGGAATTAATAATAGCTTAACGGTATGACGACGCTCGACCGCTTCTAATTGAAACCGCTTTTCATTCAACATGAACGTCGCGACAGAGACCGGCAACTGCACAACTAACTGGCTTATACCATCTCGGCTGGCCTCTTCCTCAATCAATCGTAGAACGGCTAGTCCTAATGATTCAACACCCCGAACATGACCCAATCCAGAACAACGCGGACAGACTTCTTCATGAGCATCACCCAATGATGGACGAATACGCTGGCGTGACATTTCCAGTAGACCAAATCGTGAAATCCGACCGACTTGTACTCTCGCCCGATCTACTTTCAGATGATCACGTAAACGATTTTCAACCTCGCGCTGATGTCGGCTTGGGCCCATATCAATGAAATCAATGACCACTAGGCCGCCTAAATCACGTAGCCGCAACTGTCTAGCAATCTCTTCCGCCGCTTCAAGATTGGTATTAAAAGCTGTTTCTTCAATGTCGCCGCCTTTGTTAGCCCTGGCTGAGTTCACATCAATCGAAATCAATGCTTCGGTAGGATCAATAACCAGAGCACCGCCTGAAGGCAAGCGCACTTCGTGTCGAAATGCAGTCTCTATTTGACTTTCAATCTGATAGCGAGTGAACAAAGGTACTTTATCTTGATATAGCTTGAATTTATTTAATTCATGCGGCATTACCATCCGCATAAAGTCATACCCTGTTTGGTAAACTTCTGGAGAATCAACCAAAATCTCACCAATATCTTTACGTAAATAATCCCGTAAGGCACGGATGATAATATTGCTTTC
>JBLIIN010000049.1:0-9785 GCA_047635075.1 Methylophagaceae bacterium
ACAGATCACTTGGTCAAAGGTTCCGTTGAAGTTACCTCGCCGATAAAGTAACTCATCGGTAACAGCCAATTTTTCATTGAGCTTACTTTCATATGGGGCGCGAACATTATCTATGAAAGCATCCATTTCAGCGTCAGCTTTAATATAGTTTGAGAACACTGGTAATAGTGTGTATCGAAAGCCTTTCACATGACCCTTGCCTAATTCCAAGTCAAGAACGCCGACGAACTTACCATTTGACCCTGCGTTTGTGACTAAGGTTGTTCCGGTCTTATTTTTCACAGGCACGGGTTTTGGTACGCCATCGTGAGTATGACCCCCCAAGATAACATCAAGGCCTGACACAGTTGATGCTAGTTTAAGGTCAACATCCATTCCGTTGTGTGACAGTAAGATTACTGCATCAGGTTGTTCAGTTTCTTTAATTTCATCGATTAATTCTTGCAGTTCTTGTGCTTGAATACCGAAAGTCCAGTCTGGAATAAAACGACTGGGGTTGGCAATAGGAGTGTAGGGGAATGCTTGTCCAATAACTGCAACTCGGTGCTCACCCATTGTTTTGATTGTATATGGCTTAAAGGCGTAGCCGATGTCTTCATCATAGGCGGGCGAGCCTTCGAATAACGCATCTTGATTCACTTTGACATTATGGGCAATAAATTCACCATTAAATGCCGCTATATTACTTAATATTTCTGTATCTTGATAAGTAAACTCCCAGTGCCCGGTCATTACGTCAACGCCAAGAAGGTTGGATGCTTCTACCATATCCATACCCCGTGTCCAGTAGGCGGTAGCTGAGCCTTGCCAAGTATCACCGCCATCCAATAGTAGGGTGTTATCATTATCCCCATAGCTTTGTCGTAATTGCTTGATGAGTGTCCTGAGATGAGCATATCCACCAACTTTGCCGTACTTCTCAGCACAAGCAATAAAGTCGAGTGAAGTGAAGGCGTGTGATTGAATGCTATTCGCCTTAATATTGAAATAATCTAAAAAGTGCTTGCCTACAATATGAGGGGGCTTGCCATCTTCCTGATGGAGACCTATGTTGACACTCGGCTCACGGAAATAAATAGGCTTTAGCTGAGCATGGCTGTCAGTGATATGAAGTAATCGTGCATTACCAAAAGCGGGTATGTCATACATACTTTCAGGTGCTGATTCTGTGTGATTGGAAAAGGCAGTCCTAGGGAAAATATTGGCTGCACTTGCTATGGCAAGTAATTGAGTAAATTCACGACGATTCATAATTAACCATTTTTTTCAGTAGGGGAGATAGAAAACAGCCCAGAACTAGTCTTGATAACTAAGTCCTGGGCTGTTGTTGTGCAGTTTAAGTTTTTCTGACTAGTTTACTTAGGCTTAACCGTTGATAAACCTAATGTTTCCCAGTTTTGCATACCACCGCGGTACCATTTAATTTTTGCAGCGGGATAGCCGAATTTCAATAAAGTGTGGATGTTTCTTGGTGATTGGCCACACCACATGCCGTTACAGAATAAGACTAATGTTTTTGCATTTGTGTAATCCCACAGGCCTTCTTGCTCTTGAACACCAAATTTTTCTTGCATTATCTCAGCTATAGCGAATGGACTAGCGCCTTTTGCTGTATCTAGATGAGTCCAAGGAATGTTAATTGAACCAGCAATCGTTCCTTTAGCAACCCAATCAGGTGTGCGTGAGTCAACAATTAAGATTGAATCATCACCATCAGTATGCATTTTTACATAGTGAATAATCTCTAATTCACCTAATGTTTCTACTCCTTCAGCAATAACAATTGGGCGGATACAGAAAGGAGGACATTTTCTAGATGTTTTTGCATAATCAGCAATGATAGTATTGCTAGTATCTTGATTTCTCATGATGGTCACTTTCTCACCATGATGCATCACATCAACTGATGGTAATTCTGGCGTTAGCTGAACATCAAGCGCTGATGCGGAGCCGACAGCAAAAAGTGACAAAAACAGAGCAGCTACTTTGCGTGTTGTTTTATTCATATGTTTTTCCTTAAATTATGTGCGAGTAAATAAATCACTTACTCGGGATCAGTAATTCCCAATGTTGTTCAGCATAGTGAGCCTGTTCTATAGCAAGCATAGATTGGTATTTTACTTCTTTGAATAGAGCAATTGCTTGCTCTTGGTTACCGGCTTTAGCGGCCGCATGCGCTTCCTCTAATAGAGGCATCGTCACGCTCCACTCAAAACCGAGTTTGTTAGCTTCAGCTCGGGATGTTTCAGCTTGTTCGATCAAGATATCAAGATCCACGGCTTCTTCATTTTGAGTGATAGCTGGTTTATCTGTCTGGGTGTCTGTTTCTGAATCGGAACAGCCCGCTAAAATGCCTGCGGCTGTTAATAAGGCTAAGAAGGTTGAAAAAGTTGTTTTTGCCATGATGTTATTTCCTTGAACCAGGGCCATTAATCGGTAATCCGTTGGCCATATATGTGTGGAAATATTCTAGGTTACGATATTCTTCACTTTGCAATGCAAAAGGCTTGGCGCGGACTTGTGTGTTGCAGCCTGCATAACGCTTTTGGAGTGTACCAATATCATCCCAAGCGAAACGAAAGGCAGGGAAATGTGTTGTATGGCCGAGTGCTGGACTAGTGATTTCAGCACGGAGTTGTCCACCAGAGATACTAATATGGCATGTAGCACATGCCATATTCAGCTGACCTTTACGCTCATAAAACATTTTCTTACCTGCATCATAAGCTGCTACAGCTCGCTCATCATCGGGAATAATCACATTGATTAAGTTGTCTCTCGATGTATAAGCCATATAGGCTGAAACATAAGCCAATTCGCCTTGACCAAAGGGTAGCGCTTCTTCACCATTGCTGGTGCGACACTCATTTATAGCATATTCAACCGTAATGACTTGGCCTGTTTCAAGGTCAAACTTTGGATAGTCCTGTTTGATGCCTATACCCTCATTAGGGAAGCAATCAGCATAACCCTTGCCATTTTCAAAAGGTGTCTCGTACAATGCTTGACCTTCATCAACGGCATCTTCGTAGGGTGGAAACTCTTCAATGTTTAACCATTGAGCACGAGCATCATCGTTAAGAGCATAGGCGCCGTTACCGAAGTCTGCTAGTTCAACTTTAGGGAAGCGCTTTTGAAAAAAAGCCCTAATGTCATCTTGGTCAGACTGAGGATCTGCATAACTTTGCGCACTAAAAGTCAGTGCGCCAAATAATATAGCAGACAAACATATTAAACCTTTCATGTGAAGATCCTTGAATGTGTTGTCTTATTTAATGATTGTTTCAACAGTTTCTGTATCGCCTGTGTTATCAGTCCACGTCATCGAAACAGTATCACCTTTTTCTGCTCCAGCAAAAGAAAATGAGACGTAAGGATTTTTAGAAACTGCACGACCAAAATCGGCGTGAAAGACTTCCTTATCACCATGCATGCCAACAAGGACTTTAATAAACTTAGCGGGAATAAGCTGATCTGTTTTTTTATCTTTACGTAGACCAGTTTCCATAGGGTGTTTTGCTAACGCCTTAACGGAAGCCATTTCTTTTCTCATTTTTGCTTTAATTTTCATTATTCTATCCTTTATATCTTGTATAGATTAACCGCCACAGCCGCCGATAGTGACCTTAACTTCTTGCTCTGTTGTGTAGAGTTTGCCATCAGCTTCGACAACTGCTCTCACAACCTGTGTTTCACCAAGACGAATACGGATAGAAACAGTGGGTGCCGTACCTTCTGGCAATGTGAAAGATGCCGCGAGGGGTTGTGGGTTTTTATCAGCAAAGATGCTGATATTGGTAACATTGGCTAGTTTTGTCTTAACCGTGACTGGAACAACAGCACCATTTTCTGCAATTTCTGGTATTTTTAGAGTGATGTTATCATCTTTGATTAAGTCACTAGAGCCATATAGCTCGGTTAGAGCACCGTCAACCGTTGTGTTATCAAAAGCTTCAGACCATTTTGCCATTGCCAACCTTGGCATTGCAGTCATGGCAGCTGCCAGTGTAGTGAAGCCTAATAGGCTTTTAAGTAGTAATCTTCTTTGCATTGTATTCTCTCCAAGTTATCTTTTATATTTGTTAGGTATTATAACGTGTATAGATAATCCACGACTTTATCAATTTCTTCCTCTGTCAACATACGATGCTTTCCATACGGAGGCATCGATGTGGCGGGATTTCTGATTGTGGGATCCCATATTTGTTTTCTTAATACTGCCCTGTCTGGAAATCTGACATCCATCATCATTAATGGGGGGCCAACTAAACCAGCCAGTTCACCATCGTCCATTACATGACATGCGAGACAATTCCCTTTTTTTCTATCAAAAGAAATTTCTTTTCCATCTGCTACATTGTCAGCATAAGCAGTCGTAAGCAGCATAGGAAAGAGCAGCATCGCAGTAATAAGTTGTGTTAACTTTTTCATGACCGATTATATCCTCTTAGATTTAATTGTGAAGACTACTGGCTCTGCTCAATCATGTAGTGAACAGCTGCTGCTACGTCTTCATCGCTTAGACTCATGTTGCCACCTTTAGCAGGCATGACGCCGTAATCACCTACATACCCTGTAATTGCACGCCCTACAATTGCTTCCATACCGCGTTCCATTCTGTCAGCCCAAATGTCCTTTTCACCTACTATTGGGGCGCCTGCAACACCACTATCATGACATACCGCACATGACTTCTCATAAATACCCTTGCCATGAATATCACCAGCCGACGCTAATTCAATTTCAGCACCTTCTTTTAGGTGCTCTAATGGTGTTACGCCCGCAATCGTGGAGACGACTTTAATAGAGGCAGGATCTTTACAGTCTTTCATACAGGTTTTATTTCTAACGTCAGGCCGGTCATCTTCAAAGAAACCTTCAGCATTCGGCATTACGATAGTGGTAAAGTTACTTTTACTTAATGTGAAGTCATCTTCAACAAGTTCGTTGAGGTACAAAACATAAGCTGTAATTGCGTAAGTCTCATCAGCTGTTAATGATTGCGGTGAGGTGAATGGCATTGCACGACGGATATAGTCATAGAGCGTACTTGCATATGGCCAGTAGCTTCCTACTGTTTTTTCTGGTCTTTCGTGTGTTAAAGTTCCGATACCACCTGCAAGTTTAGGCCATCGACCAGCCCCTTCACCAAACGAACCATGACACGATGCACATTGCGCATCATACAAGCCTTCGCCGACACTGACAGAGCCACTACCTTCAGGTAAACCTTGGCCATCTGGCCGAATATCGATATCCCAGCCCGCTATTTCGACTTCTGTTGCAATTTCACCTAAGCCGTAATGGCCTGGCTTTTGTGCAAATGCTGTGGTCGCAGTCAACCCAAGAAATGCAGTAGCTAAAACTAGTACTTTGAAATATTTGTTAACCGAGTTGTACATTATTTACCGTCCCGTCTGTCTGTATTTGCCAAGTGTGAATTGAGTTTTTGTGATAAATAGAGTTCGTGCCCCTAGCTTCACGTAATTGAGAAAGAGTGGGTTGTACATAACCCGTTTCATCAACAGCTCGACTTTGCAACAATAACGGCTCACCTTGCCAGTTAATCTCCATTCCAAAGCGTGTTAACGATTTGGAAAGAACTAAGCCTTTTAGATTTGCTGTTTGCCACGAAACCCCACCATTAAGAGAGACGTCAACGCGGCTGACTTTTCCACGTCCAGACCAAGCAAGGCCTTCCAACTGTAATAAGCCTTTACGCATGACTGGTTTTTCAGGGCATGGTGATGTAATAACAGAGTTAACTTCTTGAACAAAACTATGCTTACGAGCGGTACCGTTAGCCAGCAAATCGGTGTACTTAGACGTTTCTTCACGGTGTTCCCAAGGCATATCGCCAACTTCTAGACGGCGTAACCATTTAACACTGGTATTGCCTTCCCAGCCAGGTGTAAACAACCGAACAGGGTAACCTTGTTCTGGTCGTAACATTTCACCATTTTGAGCAAAAACAACTAAAGTGTCGTCTAAGGCTTTATCGAGTGGAATGCTACGTGTCATGCCTGCGGCGTCAGCACCTTCTGCTAATACCCATTTGGCGCCGGGTTTTATGCCCGCTTCTTGTAAGATCGTCGAGAGCTTAACCCCTGTCCATTCTGAGCCACTCAGCATGCCGTGAGTGAACTGTAATGCTTCCATTTGTGCACCACGCCATTCCATGCCACCGTTAGCCGGGCATTCTAGGAAATGGATGTGTGACTCTGATGGAAAACTCATTAGGTCGTCCATCGTCAATAACAGTGGACGATCAACCATGCCGTTGATCATAATGCGATGTTCGTCAGGGTTAATTTCAGGCACACCACCATGATAGCGTTCAAAATGTAAACCGCTAGGTGTGATAATTCCTCTCATTTCGTGCAGTGGTGTCATGCTGATAGAAGCAATCTTATCGGCAGTCAACCACTCTACTGTTCGCCTAATGACGTCTGTTTCGTGTGATGATGGAAGACCATAAGGTACAGAGACGACTCCTCGGCCTAAGGTTTTTGTCCAAGACGGGATATTGGGAGGAAGGTTTTCTCCACTTGCAGCAACTTGACCAACAGCTGTTGCAAGGGCTGTGCCCGCCGTTAGTTTTAATCCGTTAAGCATAAAGTCACGTCGCTTATTCTGCGGTAGTTCTTTTGCTTCGGTTTTGATTTCTTGAAGTAAATCAGTAGTGTTTTCAGATAACTTTTTCACTGTCCACCTGTTTGGTTTCTATAAAATAATTTGTAAACGTATACGATACGCTACATACATGCACTTATGACTACGTATAAACCTGTATTTCTAGTGCAATAGCTTTTGTTGATAACTCAGTATTATTAACAATTCTCATCCCGATATCAAATATGTTTTGGCCTTCAGTGACCTAAACTGTTCATTGTTTTATAATTTTAGCCCTATTAAGAAGTAGTTATGTAAAGCGCTCTCACCTTAGTTGTCTCTTGTAAAGCAATGTTAGCAATAGATATATTTTTATGATTCATGACACAAAAATGCATCTTCATTATCAAAACTGCGCATCCGTATGAATGAGTGCAAGGTAGGATTCTGTTATTTTTGTACAACCCAAAAAATACCAACCTTATTCTGATTTTCTTCTTTTAGTTCTTGTTCAATAATTAATGAGTAATGGCTTATATCAACATCCGCTTGATGCTCTGAGGCCACAATGGCTGAATAGTGTTTAATTGTGCCAGTTTCCGTCAACAGTGCATTAATGTGTTCCACTAAAAAGTCAGGATTATTTTCATTAACAATCAATAAGCCGCCGGTTGGCAACTTTTGCCAAACCTTAGCTACAATTTTCGACTGTTCATCACTAGTTAAGTTGCTTAAAGCATTAATTAGGCTAATAACATTTAGCGTTGTCGAGGCCAAAGCCTTTTCTTGTTCTGTTGATATTTCTAGTTTGTCAGCTAAGTCCCTACTATAATAATCAACGAGGTCACGGGGGTCATGAATAGCTAAGCTTGAGAGTTGGCTCTGGCTTCTAGCACTTTCTATATTAATGTAAGGGCTGAGTAGGAGTTCTGTTGCTAATAAACTGTTATTAATATCTGTACCTAGGGCACAAAATTGCACAGCATTCTTTCGTCCAAAATGATCCTGGATAATTTTTTCCACAAAAGCACTGACCTGCATATTCTGCCAATGCGAAGTATGTAAATCTAAAAAATGCTGATGTTCTCTTATCTTGGAATCGGCTTGACGAATTGACTGTCTTGTTAATAACTGGCTGCCTTGTCTTAACAAATAGTTAGCGGTGCTATCAATTTCAGGCGGATTTTTTCGACCAATTCGCATTGACATTACACCGTCATTTTCGGCCCAAATATTACTCATCCCTTTCCAACGGCTTCTGCTAATGAAAATATTCTCTAAAATGCTCCGAGCCCAAAAATTCTTTTCCGATGCCTGCATTTCAGGATAGACCGGTAACACCACGCAGCCCGTTGGCTTGACCAGGGTCATTAAATGGCGAAGAAAAGCAGCACCCCAATTATTGGCGAATAAAGGAAAACTAATACCAATATAAATACGATCTAGAGAGCCCGGCGCGAAGGGAAAAAATAAGTTACCAACTTTACCATCACTATAGTCGATATTAAGATGACTAGAATCGGGAGTGAAACTATAAATATTCTCACCCGGCTTTATTTGACTATGGATATCACGCTCACCAGAAAAATAATAGGCTAAGTCTTCTTTAATATACTTTTCTGCTTTATGAAATACTAAATCAGTCATTTTGCTTACAGCCATCACTTTTAAAAAGTCCCGACTATAGCGTGTTTCATTAACTATGCCAATCAGAGTGCCTGCTCAGCATCGCTGTTTATACTTAATAAGTTTGGTTATTTTTATATCTGACTCACTTTTACCAATTGAACACAGACTAAAACTTAGGCCTAGGCTCAGGCTCAGACTTAGACTTTTATGATGCACTTGTTCTCTACTTGACTTGACTGATCTGCATCGAATAGAAATGTTGACGACTTTCTTTTTCCATAGAGCTATTTATTTCTGTATTCAAAGATGAAATGTCTCATTTTTCATCTTAATTGTTTAAATTTATTGATCTATCAGTGCGCTGTTAATTAACAGCTCTGTTTAGTATTCTGGATAAAAAAAAGCCAGAACATAAAATGTCCTGGCTCTTATTTTTAAGTAAATAATATAGTTAAGTCATATTATGATTCAACCAGATACTTGTTTATTCAAAGTGCCATGTTAAAGCAAAACCAGTGTGCCATGACGAAACTTCAGCGGTGGTATGGTTCTCACCGAATGGTGAACTTGCATCGCCGTAACCTCTGTCTTCTTCAAGTTGATATCCAACATGAGCATCTAAATCCAAGAATGGCGCTAAGAAGCCTTGGTAACCAAAACCAGCGGTGACTCGGTGACGATAGATAACTTGAGTCTGCGCTGCTTGTAATAGTTCCGTTACACCAGTACCAACAACACCACCATTCTGACCAGATGGTATAACTGTACATGCTCCCGGTAAGCCCGCACATACATTCGGGATCTGTGATAAACCATTTACATTCTCACGGGTTGGGTCATCTGCATAGCCGTAACCTGCACGGAATTCCCATGGGCCCATTGTGTATTGTCCACCCATAGAGAATATCCATTGGTCAACATACACATCTTGCCAAAACTCAGCATTGCCCCAGTTTTTGTACATAAGATCAGCTGCTAAATAAAGGTCGCCGTCCATATACATTGTATTACTAATACCAATACCTAAGGTACGTGGTTGTTCAATAATTAAGTTTTGAAATTGACCATCCGACACTACAGCAGCTGTAGATGCATCAGCTGAGCCAGCTGAAGGTGAAATTTGGATAATATCATCGAAATCTTGACGGAGTTCTGAGTGATAGAACATACCTACTTGTGTGGCATACGGTAACTTATAGACCAAACCTAAACTACCTTTAAAGGCAATATCGTGGGTTTGTGCTGATGTTGATGCTAGACCTAAATCTAACATTGAATAAGTCATGGTTACTGCAGTACCCAGAGTCAAGTTCTCAGTAAAGTCCCAGCTTAAACCAAAGTTAGCGCCCAAAACGATGAGTTCAGCACCTAGGCCAATTGCTTCTGGTTTATCGCGGTATTCGACACCAATACCATTAGTAGCTGTGACACCAGCACCTAGCGTACCAGGAATACCTAAGCCACGCAGATCTTGCGTAACAGCAATTTGGGGGACTAAATAACCTTCGTTATTATTACCCATTTTAAAGGCTCCACCACCTACA
>JBLIIN010000050.1:0-9761 GCA_047635075.1 Methylophagaceae bacterium
GGATGAGCCCAATAGACAGTGGTCAGGAGCACGCAAAATTTGACTTACTGCTAAATATTACGGCCGATGATAACGGAACGCACTTACGCTGGACCTATGACGCAGCATTGTTTGCTCACTCCAGTATTGAAAAAATTAGCCAGCATATGATGACAATGCTGGAAGCGATTGCTGAAAATTCTGATATACAGATGGCGCAAATCCCTATGTTGTCGAAGTCCGAAAAGCATTACCTGTTGCATGCAGTAAACGATACCCAATGTGATTATCCGCAAGAACGTTTGGTACACGAATTGATTTCTCAACATGCGGATGAACAACCTGATCAGACAGCACTAGTGTTTGACCAGCGCCGGTTGAGTTATCGCGAGCTTGATAAGGTGAGCAATCAACTTGCACATTATTTACGCGCACAGGGGGTTGGTCTTGAGTCCTTTGTCGGAATTGCGATGAATCGTTCAATCGACATGATCGTGGCGATGGTAGCGGTAATGAAAGCGGGTGGTGTGTACGTACCTTTAGATCCCGATTACCCCCAATCTCGGTTAGATTACATGATGGAAAACAGCAATATTAAGGTGTTGTTAACCCAACGCAATCTTATTTCGCAGTTCCAACAGGAAAGTAGAATCTGTGTACCACTTGACGAAATTGATATAAGTGGATATGACGAGGCGCTGCCGGAAAAAGGTCAACAGGGCTCCCACAATTTGGCCTACGTAATTTATACCTCGGGCTCAACGGGCCAACCTAAAGGTGTTCAAATTGAGCATGCCGGTGCGGTGAACCTTGCGCTACACACACAGAAAGCTGTGACTATTGGGCCAGAATCGCGGGTGATGCATTTTGCTTCACTTAGTTTTGATGCTGCAACTTGGGAAATGTTGATGTCACTGTGCAATGGTGCTGGGTTGTATATTTGTGCAGAAGAACATAGAAAATCGACCGACTTACTTGCAGATTTCATGCTGGAACACTCAATCACTCACGCCTTTGTGCCGCCTGCATTATTACCACATCTTGATCCCGACAGGGACTTTGCGTTGCAAGCTGTACTCATCGGCGGAGAGGCCTGTGATGAAAATCAGGCGTGGCGTTGGGCGAATCAATACCCTCTCTACAATGCGTATGGACCAGCTGAAAGTACTGTTGTAACACATATGGGGCGGGTTGAATCTGGCCACCCCATTACGATTGGTAAACCGATTTCAAACGTACGGGCGTACGTACTCGACTTCAGCCAGAATCTGGTGCCAAAAGGTGTATCAGGAGAGCTATATGTAGCAGGTGATGGGCTTGCACGTGGGTATATAGATAAAGCTGAAATGACGACCCAGCAATTCATTGAACTTGATATAGACGGAGTGAAAGAAAGGCTATACCGAACCGGCGATAAAGTTTGTATGAGCGAAACTGGAGATCTGGCGTTTATGAGCCGAACCGATGACCAAATCAGTTTGCGAGGCTTTCGTATCGAGCTGGGCGAAATCGAGCAACAACTTGTGCAGTCTGGCCAAGTCAATTCAAGTTTGGTCATTGCTCAACGGGACGCCCAAGATCGTCAGCAGTTGGTTGCTTATGTATTGCCATTGAACATAAGCGATACAGGTGATCTTATTGACAGTTTAAAAACACATCTATCTGAAACACTGCCAACATTCATGATGCCAAGTGAGTTCGTAGTGATAGAAAGATGGCCGTTAACGGTAAATGGGAAGATAGATAAAAAAGCTCTACCAAAACCTGACTTGAATCACCTTACCTGTGCCGAATACGTCGCCCCTAAAACTGATTTTGAGCGTACCCTGTGCGATATTTGGCAAGCCACTTTGAATCTGCAAAAAGTAGGGGTTTCTGACAACTTTTTTAGTGTTGGCGGGGATTCGATTACCGTTTTACAAATAGTCAGAAAAGCAAAAGATCAAGGTGTCTATCTAGATGCTCGAGACATATTCAAATACCAATCTATCGCAGAGCTCGGCGAAAACTGCGCGAACAGGAATGTTAAATCAGAAGGTCAACTGGATGTGCCGATTGAATTATTGGATAGTCAGTTTGACAAATCGGTCTATATGTCAGATGGAGTTGAAGATTGTTATTCCGTCACTAATGCCCAAAACATTATGTTGCGTGCGCACAGAGATCAAAATTTGACAGCAGTTCCCTATCACACGCAGATGGTGTTTGATCTTAATGTGCCGATGTTATCGCCTAAAAAACTACAACAAGCATGGGACAAGTTAATCCGTAAGCATGCCACATTACGTACGCGCTTCCTATCAACGCCTGCAGATGGCTTTGTTCAACTTGTTGTTGAACCATCTGAGTTTGAATTGCCTACTATTAATTTAACCAAGCTGTCTAAATTGCAACAACAGGAGCAAGTCGAGAGAATCATTGCCCAAGACATATCGAATAGATATCGTTGTGGTCTAGAGAACTCTAGAGTTCGGGTTCAGTTGATTAAACTGGGTTGGAAACGTTGGTCCCTTTTTATCTCAATGGACCACGCCATTGTTGATGGTTGGGGGCACGCAGAACTTCTTAAAGAGTTGGTGATGCTATATGCAGGAAAAGGAGAGGATATCTCCTCTATCAGCAATAACGTATTTAAAGAACATGTTGCGCTGGAAATTGAGGCAGGGCAATCGGTTAAATACCAAGCCGCTTGGGTCGAAATTTTGAAAGATCATCAGCCTATGCCCGAGTTAACAGCGCTGGCAGATAAAGAAATAAACCTAATACAAAGTACCAAACGCATTTCAGTCGAGGACAGTAAAACTCTGGCGATTGGAGAGTTGGCTAAACGACTTCAGATACCCAGCAAAGTAGTGTACATGCTGGCTTATCAGTATGCCCTATCTGATGCACTTACCGTCGACAATATCACGGTTGACTCGGTGACCAGCGCTCGTTCTAGTCGTTTGAGTGATCCCATAAACGCCTTTGGTCTGTTTTGGAATCTATTGCCGGTCAATTTATCACTGACAAATCATTACTCGGAGGATTTAAAAACACTGTCATTACGGATGTTAAAAATTGATAGCTTTGCTCAATACCCAATTGACGCACTAGTTGACTACTATCCAAAGAAAATGCAAACAATAGCGGCGTTCAATTACGTCAATTTTCATAACCTAAACAACGGCCAGTCTGCCAAAAATACGCTTATGGAAATAAAGCTTGGACATACTTATGGAAGATTCCATCATCCCATTATGTTGGCAGTGTCACCTCAAAAAGCAGATAACACTATGGCATGCCAATTTGATTTCAATCCTGATTATTTTAATTTCATCAACATGGATAGGGTAGTGGATCAATTTATTATTCATTTGGACAACATAATTAATACACATAACTCATTAAAGTCTCTTTAGTTTAACTAATCGTTACCCAGTTTGAACCCTGTTTGGTGGGTTCAAACTGGGTAACATTATAAGGAAAAAATCAAATGATAGAAGCAACTACACTTAGTCACGACGGCATCCAACTAAACTATGGGTATAACATTTTGGACGAAGATAACCCGTGGATGGCACTAATTATGCCATTTGGATTAAAGATCAAGTTAGCCGAAGCATTCTTTGATTTTTTTAAAGAGCATTTTAATTTAATTACTATCGAATCACGTTTAATTCTCGCGGATCCTGACCGAAAAATAAAATCTGGAGAATTATCCTTAGAAAACCATGTTGCAGACTTAATGACAGTGCTCAAGAAACATGACGTCGAACAAGCAACATTGATTGGTTATTGTTCTGGAGCGGGTATTGCTTTGGCTGCGGCAAATGAGCATAAACAGAATTTTGATAATCTTATTTTAGTAAGTGGCGAGTATACATTAATGGAAGATAGCGATTGCATTACACCTTTCGGAAGGGATATCGATAGTTTGTTATCGATGGCTTCTATCGATGAGCAAAAAGCAAAACTTGTTTTTGATAAAATTAAAAATAGCTTATCAAAAGTTGATGAAAGTAGGCCTGCTGGTCTCGACTTACCTTTTTCTCAATACGAATATCTACATCGTTATGGTGTTAACTATTTATCTTACCGTGAGACGGATTTCCGCTCATTGGCTAGCACTGTTAGCCACAATACGTTGCTTATATCAGGTGCTAAAGATGCTCAGACAAATATACAGAGCACTCAGACTATATGCGACCTGATTGATAATTCCGAAATTTTGATTGATCCCAAGGGAGACCATTACGAAATTCTAAGACCTGAGTCCAATTTAATGGTCGAAATATGGAATCATATGAGCATGGCGTGCATTGACTAATGATAAGCAATTTCACAGTGATAGTTGCCTGTTGCGAAACATCCTCCAAATGTTCTCTTGCGGAATTATTCAACCTATAAAAATCGGCGGAAAACCGCTCTTACTAAGCTAAAAGGTCAATTATGAAAAAGTTTATGGGCGTTTTTTTGTTAACCATTTTTTTATTGATAGTAACGCCGATAGAAGCTCAACAAAGCGCTTTTTTAGACAAATATATCAGTGAACTCATTGAAGTCGAGCGAAATGATAATAAAGCTAACGGGAATTGGATATTTAACCAATTGGTAAATTCAGATGGCAACGTAACAGAAGCTCATTTCGATCCAAGAAAAAACGCTTCATTACAATGGGAGCTCATTTCTGTTGATGGGGAAGTTCCTAGTAAGAATCAAGTTTTAGCATTTCAAAAAGCGAAACTAGATGAAAATAAAGAGGAAAAGTCTTTTTTTTCGGAACTTAAATTTTCTGAAGTAATTAATGCTCCGACACTCACGTTGGTTAAAAAAGAACAGGGTTTTTTACATTACTCTTTTGCGCCATCGATGTCCGATGACAAAGACAGTCAGGATAATTTCAATGGTTATTTAGTGATTAATGAACAGTCCCAACACATCGATAGTATTCGGATTCAAAATCGGCATGAACTATCTCCTGCGTTTAGTGTTTCATTAGATGAGGTTTTGATTACTGCAAAATTTGGTGATGTAGAGGGAAAACCTGTCATCCAAAACAGGCAATTACAAATACACGGAACGATAGGTTTTTTTAAGGAGATAAATAAACAGCTAAATGTCGAATATTCACAACATCAGTATATTCCTGACGTTATTGTGCAACCCCCTCATACCCAAAGCGATTAATCAAAAATGGGTAAACCAATCCATCGTTAAACTCAAGGTTTTCGGACCCTGGGCTTCTGATTTCATCCCTAAGATATTGATAAGTAATCGATATATATGCATGTGACCAGTGTGGTTAAAACTAAAATAATCACATGTTTGAATGTCATTGCTTGTTTGACTGTTTAACATTTCCGACAACTTAATGTTTTCAATGGCAACTCTTATTAACAGCTTGTCTGTGTTTTTTTCACACATTAATAGAACATGCTTTTCATATTAGAAAGTTCATTATGCAAACCATCATTGGAGTACTAACTAGTGAAAAAATATTTACAGCATATCTCTGCAGATACAGTGAAAAAATATGTTGGGAGACTTCTGCCTGTGCTTGTTTTGGTTGCGGGAGTAAACATAGTCTGGGCCATGAACAGTGCTAAATCGGGAGCTGTTCACAAAGAAGAGTTACCTGCACCCACATCTTTATATGTTGAAAAAGTTGCTCAAGAGGATGTTCGACTCATTATTCAGGCTGAAGGAGTCGTTAATCCCAAGACCGAGATAACCTTAGTGGCGCAAGTGAGCGGCAGAATTTTGTCTGTATCCCCATTTTTTACTGAAGGAGGCATTGTCAGTTCAGGTGCCACCGTAATTGAAATTGAGGACGCTGATTACCGTCTTTCTATTATTCGTGCCAAATCACGGGTAATTGAAGCAGAAGTCAGTCTCCAACAGAGTCTCGCAGAGGCAGATGTGGCTCAGTCACAGTTAAACGGTGAACAGCATACTCCATTAGCGCGCCGGATACCGCAAATCGCCGAGGCTAAAGCAAAACTCAATGCCGCGAAGGCAGAGTTTGAGCAAGCCCAAATCAACCTTTCTCATACCAAGGTTTTACTTCCATTTGATGGCATAGTGACAACGAAACTCGTTGATGTGGGGCAATTTGTTAGCGTTGGTACTACTCTCGGTAACGTCTTTGCAACTGCAACTGCAGAAGTGCAACTTTCTCTTAGTGACTCGCAACTTGCAGCCCTTGGATTGCCGATAGGTTTTGTTGCAACTGAAAACAATGCGCCGCAAATTAATCTTTACGCTGTTGTAGGGGGGCAAACACGTCAATGGCAAGGTCAACTGGTAAGATTGGATTCTGTTGTTGATAGCCAAACCCGTTTATTAACTGCTTATGCAGAAATCCAGGAACCCTATGGAAAAGCAGCATCGATTGCGGGTGGTATGCCCTTAGCCATGGGGCTTTATGTAAATGTTGATATTCAAGGGCGTCAGTTGTCAGACGCATATGTCATTCCTAGGGACGCACTTAGAACGAATAATCAGGTTTATGTCATAGAGAATGGTCGGTTAGATATAAGAAAGGTAGATGTGATCCATCAAAGTCCTCTGCGAGTTGTGCTAAGTGGCGGAGTTGCGAAAGATGAATCTGTTGTCGTGTCTCCGCTGAAAATTCCAGTAGAAGGTATGAGTGTTAAGGCGTTTACCAAAACGCCAAGCCAAGAGTTTGGTATTGCCGCTACGGGACATCGGATATTATGAATCAGCTTATTTCTTGGTGGGCACGTAACCCGGTTGCAGCGAACTTGTTGATGATTGGACTTTTCATCACCGGCATATTGGGTTTCATGAAAATGGAGCGGGAGGTAATACCTGACATAGGCCTTGGTTTAATCGAAGTGAATGTACTTTGGCCGGGTGCCAGCCCACAAGAAGTAGAAGAACAACTGGTAGTGCGTATCGAAGAAGCTCTTAAAGATGTTGATCATATTACACAACTCAATTCAACGGCCCGAGAAGGATTTGGACAAGTACTGATAAAAGCAGGTCCTAGCGCCGATATGGGACAGTTCATTAATAATATTAAGTTGAAAATTGATTCGATTAGCAATTTTCCAAGAAATATAGAGCCTCCTGTTGTCTCTGAGGTTTTTGCTCGTTCCGAGCTCATTCAGGTCGCCGTTCACGGTGAGGTTTCAGAACGCAACCTTGCGAGGATAGCTGAAGAATTACGTAATGAAATAGCGCTTTTGCCTGGAGTCTCAATAGTTGAAGTAGCTGGCGCCCGTCGTGAAGAAGTATCAATCGAACTATCTGCCCAAGCAATACGTGAATACAACTTGAGCATCTCAGAACTTAGTAATGCAATTCGAGCAAGTTCAATCAACTTTTCATCGGGGCGTATTCGCACCAATATGGGAGAATTCCAGCTTCGCGGCAAAAATTTTGCACAGAACCAATCTGATTTCGAGGATATTATTGTACGTCAGGGTGAACGCGGTGGAATTATCCGCGTGGGAGATGTGGCAAAAGTTGTTGATGGCTTTGAAGAAGATCAGTTAATTGGCGAGTTCAATGGTCAAAAAGCCGTTTTGATAAAGGTATTATCTTCTGAAAAAACGGACATCGTGAAAATCAGTCAATCAGTCAATAAATGGTTGGTAGAAGCAAAAAAGCGTCAGCCAGAAGGTGTTAACCTCACGCTGTGGTGGGACTCTTCGGAGATCTACAAAGATCGAATGTCGACCCTGGGTAACTCTGCATTTTACGGATTACTGTTGGTGTTTGTTGTGCTATTTTTATCTTTACGTCCCAAAATAGCACTTTGGGTAACCTTGGGCATTGCTACTGCCTACGCGGGAAGTTTTGCATTACTGCCAGCGAATGATGTTTCGATCAATATTCTTTCTACCTTTGCATTCTTATTAGTACTAGGAATTGTAGTTGATGATGCAATTGTAATTGGAGAGAGTATCCATGATCAAAGTGATTCAGATGGCAGCGGAAATGTGGAGAATGCCATATTAGGGACTCAACTCGTCGCTAAGCCTGTTTTATATGCCGTACTAACTACAATGATTGTTTTTATGCCATGGTTCTTTCTTAGTGGTCAGGATGCGCAGATTACGCGACATATCTCAATTGTCATCGTACTCGCACTAGCGTTTTCAATTATTGAAGCCTTTTTTATATTACCTGCCCATCTGAGTCAGTTGGAGCCTATTGATAGTAATAATTCATTGGTAAGGATTCAACGGAGAATTTCTCAAAGCATTGTTGATTTTGCGAACAATCAATATCGACGTCTATTGCAAACTGTAGTCAGAAATAACCTCCTGACACTCAGTATTTTTACAACGCTTTTTATCATCAGTATCGGTTTTTTAACTAGTGGTTGGGTCAAATTCTCGTTTTTACCAGCGATAGAAAGTGATCGAATTACTGTGAGTATTAACCTCGTTAACGGCACGCCTGAGTATCGTGCATTGGATGTTCTCAATCAGGTGAAAAGGGCGCAAAAACAGCTTGTTCTTGCCGTCGAAGCTGGGCAAGGTAAAGATGCTCAACTTGTACAAAATTGGTACTCAAGTCTAAACGGAAGCAAGATCAACGTCATACTTAAATTGGTAACCCCAGGGAACCGCAGTATGTCTGCGAAAGAAGCGTCAGCTCAGTTGAGGCAATTTATTGGTAACATTCCAGACGCTCAAGAAGTATTGGTTTCATACAACAACAATAACGCACCCGGATTAGAGTATGCAGTCAGTCATTCTGATTTAGATGTCTTAAAAACTGCAGTAAATGAGCTGAAGAACAAGCTCAACTCCTATCAGGACTTAGAGGATGTCCGAGACAATTTGCAAAGCTCAGCTACAGAGGAATTGCATTTCCGTTTATTGCCTGGTGCAGAGAGAATGGGCTTAAACCTGAGTAATATTTTGCAAGAGGTTCGTAGCGCCTATTACGGTGAAGAAGTACAGCGAATCGCTAGAAATGGCAAGGATGTCAAAGTAATGGTTCGTTACCCCTTAGATGATAGAAATTCACTTGAAAGCCTAGCTAATTTTCGCTTTCTTACAAAAGATAATAAGGAAGTACCACTAAACGCTGTTACACAAATTGAATATCGTCCAGGTGTTAAAAGTATTGAACGTAGGGAAAGGCAGCGCACTGCCCTTATAAGCGCAGAAGTGAATGGCGACGCTATGACTGAGATTCAGAGCGATCTGCAAAAGGTTTTTTTACCGGAATGGCTAGCAAAATATCCGGGGCTTTCATTAGGAGAAGTTGGCAGTGCTGAGAGTCAAAAAGCATTTATAACCGAGATATTGGGACTCTATGCCATAGCTTTTTTTCTTATGTATGCGCTGATATCAGTAGCATTTCGTTCTTATACTAAACCCTTAGTGGTAATGGTCGCTATTCCTTTTGGATTTATGGGAGCGGTATACGGTCATTATTTGTATGGCGTCCCTATGGCACTATTTTCATATTTTGGTATTGGGGCCGCGGCTGGTGTTGTAGTCAATGATAACCTTGTTTTACTGGACTATATCAATAGGTTGCAAGAGAAAGGCGCACTTGCTCGAGAAGCAGTAATTGAAGCGAGTGTTAAGAGGTTTAGACCAATTGTTTTGACTTCAGTTACCACATTTGTCGGGCTAATACCTATGATGGCTGATAGGTCTGTTCAAGCTCAATTTTTGCAACCAGCGGTGGTTTCATTAGCCTTTGGAGTGTTAGTGGCGGCGGCCGTAACACTGTTATTGGTGCCTGCAATTTATGTTATAGGCCCCGATCTGCGCTCAGCATTAACAAAAACTAGCGGTAAATTTCGTAGC
>JBLIIN010000051.1:0-9710 GCA_047635075.1 Methylophagaceae bacterium
GATGTCCTCATTCCAAAAAAATCTGCTTCCTTCAGCAAACCAACCCCCAATTCCCCACCAACAATAATCCCATAAACCGTCAGTCATTAGCTTTTACCCGTGACACTCTTCACAAAATAAGCTAGCTAACATCGCACCCTCGTTCACACCCCTCAAAAACTATAGTATTGTGTAAATTCAATTAAAAGTAGATAAAACGGAAGTAGTGGCACAGTCAGTGCATAATCTAGCGAAGAGCGTAAATGTCATTGTTTTGACATTGAAATGTCAAAATTTGCATTCGACAAACGTGATAGGAAACCCAAGACAATGAGTCAAAACGAACAAGCATCACAAATAGCAAACCAAGACGTACTTCAATGGGTGACATACCACCTTGATAATGAAGTTTACGGAATCAATGTTATGCATGTACAAGAAGTACTGAGAATTACTGAGATTACCCCTGTTCCTGGCGCGCATAACTATGTTCTTGGCATTATCAATTTACGTGGTAATGTCGTTACCGTGATTGATACCCGAATACGGTTTGGGTTAAGCCCAACTGAAACCGATGACCTCTCCCGAATTATTGTCGTTGAAGTCGACGGCAATGTATTTGGCATGTTGGTCGACAGTGTGGCTGAGGTTGTGTACTTAAAACAGTCTGATATTGTACCCTCACCCACAATAAATAATGACGATAGCGCACACTACATTCAGGGTGTTAGCAGCCGTGGTGAACACTTACTTATCCTAATTGATATTACCAAATTTATTAGTAAGGAAGTCATCGTCAGCGATGTTTGAAATATGAGATGACTGAAAAAATAAGGCCTATTCCATCGGCGACTTCCTCATTAAGTCCCAGCACATCACTTGAGCAACAACAAAAAGACTATACAGACTCAAAAAAAGAACAACAAAAACGTAAAGACACCTCTAGAAAAGGCCTTGAAAATAGCCTGTTCGATGAATTTGTATAGTCGCTTTAATCACAAGGAAGCAAAACTATGACTACATTTATTATTGCTATCATAAGCGTCATTATTAGTACTTTTCTTGCTACAGCATGCTACTGGCTATACCAACGACATCAAGAGCAAACAATACTAATGAGTGATTTACAGATCCAATTAGCAATACTGTGTGCTGGCACGGTGTGCACAGATGAGCGATTAATTAGTTTCGAGCGCGCACTCACAATATTAAAAGAACAGCAAGGCAATCTAAGTTCTACAATAGCCCCACAACATAACTATGATCATGCTATCCGACTTGCAAAAAAAGGCGTCGCATCAACTCAACTGATTGACAGTTGTAATCTGAGCGAAGAAGAAGCCCACATAATTGAAAGAATGCATGGTGACACTAATCCGGTGCATTAACTGTTAAGTAAAGAAACTTGCGGCCTGCCCACTAAATAGCCTTGGATATAATCAATACCAAATGTTTTGAGTAAGTCCATCGTACTTTGACGCTCAACAAATTCAGCCACTGTCTTTTTGCCTAATTGATGTGCCACATCAATCATCGATTTAACCAAGATCTGATCCACCTCGTCGGTCTCAAGATCAGTAATAAATGCCCCGTCAATTTTCAACATTTCAACCGGAAAGTGTTTTAAATAACTATAGGAATTAAAACCCGCTCCAAAATCATCTAAAGCAAAGCTGCAGCCTAAAGAACGTAACTTATTCACCATCGCTTTGGTTTGTTCAAAGTTTAAAACTGCTGAAGTTTCAGTAATCTCAAAGACGATCCGCCCAGGGTTCACTCCTGTTTCACGTAATTTCCTCTCAACCAGTGGGTACAGCTGATTATCGAGGAAAATATTGGCTGACAAATTAATATTAAATGAAATATCGTTAGGTAGCGTACACATCAAGTCAAAGACATGATTGATTACCCACAAATCAATTTGTTCCACTAACCCCATTTTTTCAGCAACGGGTATGAATTCATTCGGTGAAAATATCACGCCGTCCTCACCTCTCATACGAATTAAACATTCATAGTGGCTGATACTGTTAGTCGCTACTGCATGAATCGGTTGAAATTCTAGTAAAAATTTTTCTTGCTGTAAGGCAGCCCGAATACGTGGTGCCCATTGCACATTATGGCGAAGGTTATGCATTTCCGTATCGCTAGGATTGTGCACATGGACACGATTACGACCTCGTTCTTTTGCCGTATAACAAGCTTGGTTTGCATGTGATAAAATATCCCCAGATATGAGCTCATTATCTGCAGAAATTAGTTTAATACCTATACTGGCAGACAAATGATATTCGTTACCCATATGCTCAAAATGATAACCATCTAATTCTGCACGAATTTCTTCTGCTTTTTTCAAAGCCATCGGTGTTTGAATGTTATCAATCAATACCGCAAACTCATCCGAGCCAATTCGTACTAACGTATCTTTGATCGAAAACAAGCGTCTCAACGTATTGGCTATTTGAATTAATAAAGCATCACCCGCTGAATGTCCTTCGGTATCATTTAAAACCTTGAAGCGATCCAGATCTATATACATCAACACACTATTTATATTGAAATTACGTGATTGAATTAAACTCATCTCAAGAGATTGTTCTAATTTACGTCGATTTGATAAACCAGTCAGTTCGTCATGGTCAATTGAAAACTTGAGTCGTGCTTCCATCACCTTCAACGTTGAGACTTCTTCTTGTAAATCAGCTTGGCGTTGATAAGCCTTGTCACGTTCTCTTTTAACAGCTAAAGCAGTCATTACCGAAGGAGGAAAAGATTCTGCCGTCAAAGGGTGGTATTGCAAAGATGTCACACCGTGACCCAAATCAGTTAAGGCTTTAGAGTGGTCCCATTGAGACTCTTGTGTCAGAGAAATAATAGGGATTAACTGCCACTCATCAAATTGATTCATAACCGAACGTAATTCTCGGGCTGTCATATCATCAAGGCTACTATCAAGAACAACCAAGTCAATATCACAGATATCTTGTTCAATACCCTCGCGTAAGGCCTTGAGAACCCCTTTACCACTATTCGCCACGGTAATATCTGTGAAGCCACTGATTTCAAGCATGGTCCGCATAAAAGCAATATCAGAAATTTTGGCACCGGCAACAACAATTTTAGCATCGAGTAATGTGGCAATATCTGTTCCCGTAACAGGGCCAGCTTGCAGATATTTTGGCAACTCAGTGTTGAGCTCCAAACCAAAATTACTTACGACAGTCATTTAACTATGTATTACCGCATCAAGAAATTACTTTTGACATGGCTTAGACAATATCTTTTTTATTTATAAAAATCAACACTTAATAGGATTAATATAATCTAACTTATAAAGTAATGTGCTTTCCCAGCTCAAAACACAGTTAAATTCGAGTAAGTTAGGCAGTGATTAACCCTCATTTTTATCATTGATTACAGGCACTTTACCTGATACAAGGTAAGCATATGCAATCACCTCAGCAATCACCCTATATAGAGTGGGTGGGATCTCCTCACCTAACTCCAACTCACCTAATAGTGCTGCTAACATGCCATCCTGCCGCAAAGGTACGCCATGC
The DNA here is from genome assembly GCA_047635075.1 of Methylophagaceae bacterium. Taxonomy (GTDB): domain Bacteria; phylum Pseudomonadota; class Gammaproteobacteria; order Nitrosococcales; family Methylophagaceae. Next base: position 3,540 of record JBLIIN010000051.1, read on the forward strand.
TCACGTGCAATTCGAATAATCTCATCAGCAATAACACCTTCACCACCTGCTGTAACAGTTGGAGCATTATCACCATCATATTTTAGAGCAATGGCCCTCAAAGGTTCATTTTCAAAAATCAAACTGACACATCCACAAGGTTGTTTGTTTCAGCCAAATATTGCTCTGCTAAGGTTGGCTTTGCCACCTGGCCACAACTACAACTAACATGGCTCACTGATACCCCCAGTCTCATCAGCGCATCACGTAGCCACGCAATATGGTTTTCTAATAATACTGCACTGTCTGGTCGTTCAGCTCTTAGCACAATCTTAATATCCTCAATATGCATCGTCACTGTCGCTTGCACTGGGCCTAAGTTCTCAGTGTCCAACCGTAACTGCACACTCCAAATTTCATCTTCTCCATCCTGATTCTGATTTTTGAATTGGTCGAACTGCAGCTGAATAAAATCAATATCTCGCTTATCCTTAACCGGCAAATCAATCAACCAACTAGCCACCGGTGCGCCTGGCGAATCAAGATCTTTCAACATAGAAAATTGATTCAATTGAACCCGAGTATGCAGACTTTCAACTTCTTTCAATAAACCTTGCAAAACCAACATATCGAACTGACTATTGGCTCTTGATTGTTCAACAAAAATAGACTTATTTAGTGCTTGAACTAATACTGCAGCCTGTTGCGAGGTTAATATAGTATCCAGAAATGCAGGTAAGGAAGTAGGTAACCCGGTGGATGATGGTGAGGTATTCAAAACTGATACCGTGCTTGGTGTAGCATTATAAGACCGCACTGCCTGTAAGACACTCGATAGTAAGGTTAACTTGAAATCACTGCCAGCCTGAATTTTTGGTTCCGACACCTTGGCATTATTTTGAGAGGAAAAGGGGGATGACAAGGCGGGAGGCTTACCTGAAATCTCTTTTTCACCATGAACTACCGTCTTGTTTATGACCGATGGAGGAGCATTTGAAACAACGAGTTTTGAGACGCTCAATTGAGACTTTCCTAAACTGCTAATAGAAAGCAAAGATAACGGCTTTGAATTAACCATGTTAGAAACACTTAATTGAGACTTCCCTAAACTGCCATTCAAGGGGCTCGATGTTGCTAAAATGTTATTGGCCATCGGACTAATGTTGCTCTGGGTAGGTTTTCCAGACAGCTCTCCAGCAATCACCGCGGCCACTTTCAATAAATTCGCCTTAAAATCATTGCTTAAATTTGCATTGGGTTTTAATAACTGACGCTCAGTGAAAATCCCAGCTGATTCGATTGCTTGTTTTAATACTTGAGGCTGGTTTACTGCCCGTTTATCAACGATATGCACGACTAATTGCTGAATTTTACTTTGGACAGAACTAGGGAGAACACCCGATTTCAGTGCCGTCATAACCTGAGTCAACTGTGGCTTAGCCTCAAGTTGAGGCAACAATTGTTTAATTTTATTAATCACAAGTTGTTCTCGAGCAAGTGGAGCTGCTTTCAAGACAATCGCTAAAGGCTTTATTGTCAATACTTCCACGAGCGCTTTTTCGCCCAGTGCAAAAGACTTCGCTACCTGTGTAATATCAACATCGAATTGTATGTGTCTAAGCTGGCCAGAAGCAGAAGGCTGACGAAGATCTGTCGATTGAACTAACAATCGATTTTCTGTCAACAACTTGATCACCTCGACAACCACTTGCTGACCCGGAACAAGGCTAATAGGGTTGGCTTTGACGCGAGCCATAGCTCCCAATGCCACCGCAGGAGGGATTAATTTTAAAACAGGTTTATCACCACCTTGAACTAATTCCAGTTGAACGGCCTGCCCTTGTTTCAAGGGAACGGGTGTCGTCACTTGAATCACATTTCCACCAATTTTCAACGACACAATCTGCGCAGCTAGACTCGCTTGAATCACAGCAGCCTCAATCTGTTGACCAATGACCATACCCGCCAAAATCTGAGATGGAATAGTTTGCACTATTCCTGCAATAGTTTGCGCCGACTGTTGAATCTGCATTACACTCTCCAGCCCACGAATAGTGCTAGTATAACAAGGAGATGGGTACTTTAGATGAAACCTAATGAAAAAGAAAAATACACTATGGTATGTTCGACAGAGAGGAGTAATTACCGGGCCTTTCCCTAGCCGCCTAATCACTAATCACCTCATGTTAGGACGACTAACTGTAAATGATCAAGCTTGCCTTGACAGTGTCAGCTGGCTTGAGATTGGTGATATCACAGCCTTACGACCAGTAGCAAAAGCCGATTTCAAACCCAAAATAACTCTCGATGAACGAAATGGTTTTGACCGCCGCCAACAGAAGGAAGTCGAGAATACTAACAATCGGCCTAGATTAAAGTCTCGTCGCTCGCCTGAAGAGCAAGATACAATTCGTCGTCGACAGTTTCACACCCTGTTAATGCGAAAATATCACGACCGGCACTCACCTATCCTATGGCCACTTGCCGCCGTCGCTGTGCTGCTAATCACAATCGTCACCACCGCCATTTTCTCCCCCACAATGCTACCCGTCTCACAAGTAAACTGTAATGCGCCTGCTGACATCGCTGTCAACTGGAATAACTGCTTCAAACCAAACTTACAATTAGCCAACACCCTGATGAATAATGCACAATTACGCAGTGCACACTTGACGAACAGTAACCTGATAAGCGCTACTTTAACAGGCGCAGATTTAGCCTATGCAGACTTAAGCTTTAGTGCTTTAAACTACGGACAGCTACAAAATGTCAATCTCGTTGGCGCAAATTTAGAACAAACAGACTTGAGCAACACCGACTTGAGCAATGCAGATCTCTCCTATGCCAATCTACTCAATGCCAATTTAGAAGGGGCTGCCTTAGATAATGTCAGTTTCGACCATGCAATTTGGCTTAATGGCGATATCTGTAATATCCGTTCAATCGGTCAATGCATCCGGATAAAACGCTAGGTCAATGTAACTTTTTAGGAACGGCTAACGAAAAAGGCGGAATAGCCACTTCAAATTTATCACCATTATCATCGACCATTAGATAATGACCTTGCATCATCCCGACGGGAGTATCCAACATCGCAGCACTGGTATAGGTAAATTCTTCTGCCGGCGACAAATAAGGATGCTGCCCAACAACCCCATCACCTTCAACTTCTTGCTCATGGCCATCACCACCCGTTATCTTCCAATAACGCGACAACAACCTTGCGGCAGAGCTGCCACTGTTTTTTATCGTAATCGTATATGCGAATAAGTATCGGGCTTTCTCCGGGTTAGACTCTTGCTCTAGGTAAGATGCTTTAACACCCACAGAAATATCCATCGTATTTTCAATTGTCATTAGAATATTATAGCGCGGATTGCATTGCTAAGTAGCGTGCGCCAGATAAGCCGACTGTTTCGTCTGTAATTAATATCACTGGCATTAGCGGCATCAAGCCCGCCATCTTTCCCTTAGCTAAAAAAGCCTCTATAAAAGGCCCCTGCTGAATATAAGCTTGATTTTTCGCAGCAATCCCCCCCGCGATGTAAAGCCCCCCTCGAGCCAAGGTGCTTAAAGCTAAATTACCTGCTTGAGCGCCATAAATCCGCATAAACAAATGAAGTGCTCTATCAGCTAACCACTCACCCGATGAGGCTAACTGACTGATCAAACCTGGCGCTTCGTCACTGTTTATTAGCGCTTCTATGTCCCCAGATAACACCTGCGTTTGTTGCTTTGCTAAAAAAGCATAAATACTAACTAAGCCAGATCCTGATAAGATCCGTTCATAGGATACGTGGCCAAACTTTTGATTTAAATAAGACCATAGAGCGATTTGTTCGTCGTCAGTTGGAGCAAAATCAACATTGCCACCCTCGGTCCCCACCACATCCCAACCCGATTCTTTAGCAAACATAAAAGCCTGTCCTAACCCCGTCCCTGCCCCAATAATCGCCCTAGGCGCATGGCTGTCAATTTTTCCAGTTTGCAATGTGATTAAAGCAGATGAGTCTAGGCCATCAATTCCAAAAGCCACCGCTTCAAAATCGTTACATAGCAAAACGATACCCAAGGGGAATCGCGCCGCTAAGAACGCAGTATTGATTTTCCAGGGTAAATTAGTAATTGCTGCTGTCTGATTGATGACTGGGCCCGCAACAGCTATGCAACTCGCTTTGAGCTCGTAATCAGCTACAATAGACATATCGAAGAAAACGGTTAATATCGCATCAAAATCAACAAATTGATTACTCATATAACATTGCTCACAAACAATACTGCCATCCAAAGTTGATAATTGAATTAAAACCTTAGTCCCACCCAAATCAACGGCTAATACAGCGTCTTTCATCTTAAAAAGCCTACTGGCCAGCTGCGGTTGTATCCATGTACCAGTAATAATCACCGGCAGGGGCTAGACGCTGAACGGGTAAACCACCGACAGTACCGCAGGTAATGTCTTCAACGATACTTGCCTTCGCGGCACCAGCGATAAAGACTATGACCTGTCTTGCAGCATTAATCACCGGATAAGTCATCGTGACACGCCAAGAATCAAACTTCTCGACATACAATGCTGTTGTCATAGTTTTGGTTACATCCAAAGCAGCGGTGCCGGGGAATAAAGAAGCTATATGGCCATCAGGTCCTAGTCCCAATAGGACCAAGTCCAATGGCTGCTCACCCATAACTTCAATCATTGTTGCAGCATAAGTAGTCGCTACATGTTCAGGCTCAAGTTCGGTTGGCATTCGGTGTACATTAGTTTCTGGGATCGAAATTGCGTCAATCATTGCTTCTGACGCCATCCTGAAATTACTATCTTCATGCGTCGGCAATACACAACGCTCATCTCCAAAAAACAAATGAACTCGAGCCCAATCGATTTGAGTGGTATACGGCGAGGTTGCCAATATTTGGTATAAACCTTTGGGCGTGGAACCTCCGGCCAAAGCCACATAAAACACGCCACGTTTGGCTATAGCAGCTCTTGCAACACTAACAAACTGTTCTGCTGCTGCCTTTATTAGGCTGGCCGCATCAGCCATCACTCTTTGTTCCGCTTTCATCATTTTCCTTTGTTTCTCATTTGTAACAGTAGTCAATTACAGGACGTAGTTTGAACCTAATCTGGTGAGCAATTGTAACATTCAAGCCAAAATTTCAATCTTTTTAGTCTCTAACGTGAAAGAATTCAAACTGAACTCTTACACAACGAGTTAATCATGCCTTATCATGTTTACTAAAACCACCAGCCTTTCACGTTAAAGGACATCAGTATGCTCAAACTCTGTCAGTTAATGATCAGCGCTTTACTGCTTGTCATCTCACCCTACGCCAATGCAGCCCAAGAACAGCAATTTAACCAAATCAATTTGCAAACCAACGCTGTCGACAATATTACCAATGACCAACTCATTGCGATACTCGTTGTACAAGAATCAGGCGACGACCCTGCGGCCTTGGCTAATAGCGTCAACATTAAAATGGCAGAAATCATTACAAAGGCGAATGAATATACTCACATCAAGTATCAAACCATCAACTACAACAGTAGAGCCATCTACAAAGACGGCGCTATTAAATCATGGCAAGTCAGCCAAAACATTCATTTGAAAAGCCAAGACTTTGAACAACTAAGCAAGTTCATCAGTCAAGCCAATACGCTCTCGACAGTAGAATCAATGAGTTTTAGCGTATCAGATCAACAAATCGAAAAGACACAAGATCTTTTAACTGAACAAGCCATCACGAAATTCCGTTACAAAGCAGCCATGATCACCAAGCAATTCGGTAAATCCAACTATCACCTTGTTCATGTCAATATTGGTCATAACACTCTACAACCTCAGCGCTCAATGATGCGCTCATTGATGGCAAAACAGAGTATGGCAGACGCCGCACCCAACTTATCTGCCGGCACAAATAAAATCAGTGTCAACATTAATGGCACTATACAACTGTACTAAAGACAAAGGAGTACTGCCAATAATCGCAGTAATAAAATACCATCAAAAGCACGCATTACCGCGATAGTAAAACCGCTCCTTTGTACCCCTCAATTATAGATACTCTGCCCGTCGCTCCCATCTCGGACATGCAAAATGTTCGATTAAACGCTTACAGTTTGTGGTGACAAAAAAACAGCAGTTTCTTATGGGAAAATTATATTTACTCGTTATATTACTTCGT